>DATEPK010000040.1:0-4115 GCA_035273245.1 Thermoleophilaceae bacterium | reverse complement strand
CCGCTGGATGCGATCGGCAAGCTCGACATCGCGCCCGGCGAGGAGCCGGTGTTCTGGGCCTGCGGCGTCACGCCTCAACTCGTGATCGAGCGCGCCAAGCCGCCGCTCGCCATCACCCACCTCTCGGCGCACATGCTCGTGACCGACGTGAAGCTCGAAGATCTCAGCCGGCTGTGACGAGGCCGCCCCGGGCTCGCTCGTCCGCGGCGCGGTAGCGGTTCACGAGCCAGCGGTTGAACTCCACCATCACGCGCTCGCGCGAGGAGATCGGCCCGCGCGGCGCAAACCGCGAGTTCAGCCCGCGCTGCACGCCGGCGAACGCGAACAGGTCCTGCTCCACGAACTCGCGCACGGCCTTCGACTCTTCGCGGTGGAGCTCCACGAAGTCGTCCCGCGCGAGCGTGGACTCTGGGTACAGGCGGTGCCGCTTTGAGCGCATCGAGCCCGGCCCGGTGGGCGTCCAGCACACCGCGATCACGCTGTCGGGAAGCAGCTGCAGGAAGAGGCTGGGCGCAATCAGCACCGAGTGCGTCTCCCAGCGCTGCTCCTCGCTCAGTCCGTCGAGCGGCGGGAAGATCGCGCGGCCGAGGTGGTTGAGCGTCGCGTCGATCGAGCGCCCGTTCATGAAGTAGTCGAACAGGCCGGCCTCCGCGTCGGTCACCCCCACCCGCGTGCCGAGCAGGTCCATGTTGACCATGCACGGCGTCGTGCCGTGCAGCTTGTCGCAGTGGTAGCACTCGGTCTGGCCGTCCATGTAGACCTTCCAGTTCCAATCGAAGTCCGAGTACATGTGGTAGTTCGGGTCCTTCAGGAACTCGCCGCGCAGGTCCTCCGGCCGGTACGGCGCGATCACCGGCTCGAGCGGCTCGAGGCGCGGCGCGAGCGGCTCGGCGTGCTCGTCGAAGTTGATGAAGATGAAGTCGCGCCACAGCTCGCTGCGCACCCGCGGCAGCGCGATCTCCGACTTGTCGAAGGTGCCCACGCCCTGCATCTGCGGCGCGGCGATCAGCTGGCCGCGGCGGTCGTAGGACCAGTGGTGGTACGGGCAGACGAACGCCTTCGAGCAGTTGCCCTTGCCCTCGGCCACGATCATGCCGCGGTGCCGGCACACCGCCGACATCGCCACCACCTCGTCCTCGTCGGCGCGCACGATCAGGAGCGGCTCGCCGGCGATGTCCACAGAGAACCAGTCGCCCGGCTCGGCGATCTCCTCGAGCCGCCCGACACAGATCCACTCCCGGTCCCAGATCGCCTCGAGCTCGAAGCGGAAGAACTCCTCGGACCTGTAGGCGTCCGGCGGCAGGAAGCGCGCCGCCAGCGGATCGCTGATCGAGAGCTCGAACTCCTCCAGCGGGATCGGGCTTGAGCGCGCCACGTCAGGCTCCTTCGGTCGCTGGCTCCTCGAGCACGGCCGGTCCCGGCCCGCCCGGCTCCTTGATGAAGCTCTCCGGCGGCGGCGGCCCGAACACGTTCACCGACCGCTTGCGGTCCTCAGGCGTGTACATGCCCGGCGGATGATCGGGATCCAACCGCAGCATCTCCGCGCACAGCTCCCAGCGGATGCCGTGACGGTCGCGGAGGTAGGCGAACAGGTTGTTGCCCACCATGTGGCGGCCGGGCCCGAACTCGAGCGTGCCGCCCTTCGCCACCACGCGGTCGATCGCCGCGATGAACGCCGCGCTGTCCGGAAGCTCGACGGCGAGGTGGTTGATGTTCGCCTCGTCACTGCGAGCGAACGCCATCGAGTGGTGCACCGGATTGGGCCGCAGCCAGCAGAAGAAGTCGCCGAGCTGATCGCTCAGCAGGAAGGTGAGACTCTCGTAGAAGGCACGCTGCGCGGGCGGGTCCGGGCTGCCCAGCGTGCAGTGCGACAGCATCGCCGAGCTGAACTCAACGGGCTCCACATCGTCCACCGGGTCGAAGCGCAGGCGCCAGCCGTCAGGGTCGGTGACGGTGAGCGCTCCGTCGGTGGCCGCGCGCAGCTCCGGCCCGGCTAGGAAGCGCACCTCTGCGAGCGCCTCCTGCGAGCCCTCGGCCACCCGGATCCGGGTGCCGGCGTCGAGCACAACGGCGTCGCCGTCGGGCTCACCGCCGAGCAGCGCGGCCCAGTACTCCGCCGCGGCCGCAGGCTCGCGCGCGGTCATCACGATCTCGGTGAGCCTGCCGTTCCAGAGCGCCACGTCAGGCCTCGCTCGCGATCCGGTCGGCGAGCTCGTCACCGAAGCGAGTCCGCAGCTTGTGGGTGGACACGCCAAGGCCATCGTTCACGCGGTTGATGAAGTTGCGATAGGCAGTCACGAGCACGATGTCGTAGATCGCGAGGTCGCCGAAGCCGGCTTCGCGGAGAGCTGCGATGTCCTTCTCGCCGACCTGCGCCGGCTGAAAGGTGAGCTTCTCCGCGAACTCGAGCATGGCCCGATCCTCTCGCGAGAGATCGAGCGCGCGCCAGTCCTTGAACGCCTGCGCGGCCTGCTCCGCCGACAGATCGCCGCGCGCGACCATCGTGCCCGCGTGCGCGGTGCCGCAGTAGGCGCAGTCGTTGATCCCAGAGACGGCGAGCGAGATCAGCTCCGCGCGGCGGCGGCCGATGCTCAGTTCGTCACTGAGAAGCTGGTCGCGCAGCTCGGACTGCGCCTTCGCCACAAGCGGCCGCCGTGCCAGCACCCGCACCACGTCCGGAACGAACGTGAAGCGGCGCCGTGCCGCCTCGAACACATCCTGTTGGACAGCGTCGAGCGTCGCGTCGTCCTCCACCGCGGCGATATAGGCCAGAGCCACGGCAAGAGTATACAGTCGCCATGTTTGCCTGCTAGTGGTGCACGGTGAGCTGCGGGTTGCTCGTGTCGCAGCTCTCTTCGCCCGGGACGAGCGAGCCCGGGTCGGCCAGCGCGGGCGGCTCGAGCAGGCGCGGGCGCCGCGTGTCGAGAAAGTCCGCGAGCGTGGCCGCCGCCGCGTCGCGCTTTGTGAGCGCCGGCAGGTTCCACTTCTGCTCGATCGTGGCGAGGACGGAGGTGTGGTCGTGCACCACGTTCGTGACCGAGTGTGGGCGCGAGTACGGCGACACCACCACCGCCGGCACGCGCGGGCCGTAGATGTCATAGCCGCCGGGCACGTCGTTGGGGCCAAGCGCAGGCGGGATGTCGTCGGGCGCCACGGCACTCGGCGGCGGCACGTGGTCGTAATAGCCGCCGTGCTCGTCATAGGTCCACACGAGCAGCGTGCGCGGCCACGCGGGCGACTGCAGCACGGCGTTCACCACGCGCGCGACGAACGCTTGGCCGATCTGGATGTCCTGCGGGTTCTCCTCGCTGCCACCCTGGGCGGACAGCTCGCCGCCTGCCGTCGCGGCCGGCGGGAGCGGCAGCGAGGACAGCGGCCCTCCCACCTCACCCGCCACGCCGAACTCGGGATCCACCAGGCTCACCGCGGGCAGCGTGCCCGCCGCGCAGTCGCTGAAGAACGAGGCGATCGGAGCGAGCCCCTGCGGGTGCTTCTCGATGATCGACGGGATGATCCCGGTGGACGGCAGGTCGGTGAAGTAGTTGCGCCAGCTGATGCCATGCGCGGAGAGCTGGTCGAAGATCGTGCCGTTGGGCGGCGGCGGGTCCTCCAGGCTCGCGTTGTCCGTTGAGATGTTCCCGTACGCCGTGCCCGCCATGAGGAAGCGCCGGTTCGGATAGGTCTGGCAGGGCGCGGAGCTGAACCAGCGGTTGGCGAGCGTGAAGGTCTTCGCGAGCGAGTAGTAGAAGGGCAGGTCCTCGTCGGTCCAGTAGACCATCGACTGCGTGGAGGTCTCCGCGAACCCGTCCATGCGGCCGCCGTCGATCTGCTTGTGCGTGGAGTTCCAGCTCTGGGTCACCGATCCCTGGCACACGCTGGTGGCGCGGTACGGCAGCACGTAGCCGCCGTCGAGCGGGTTGCTGTTCGCCGGCTGGCCGCCCGGGCCGAAGGTGAAGCCGTCCGCCTGCCGCTGCCCGAGGCGCGGCAGCATGCCGAAGTAGCAGTCGAACGAGTGGTTCTCCATCATGAGAATCACGAGGTGGTCGAACGGGAGCGCGTCGGTGGGCTCCCCCGGCTCGCGCAGCAGGTCCGGCAGCGCGCCGGGCGGCCGCGCC
>DATEPK010000039.1:0-2481 GCA_035273245.1 Thermoleophilaceae bacterium | reverse complement strand
ATCGCCTGCGACGCGGGAGCGTCCGGGTTCGTGATCACGAGCGGCTCGCCGGTGTCGGCGCCCACGCGCAGCTCCTCCTGGAGCGGGACCTTGCCGAGCAGCGGCACGTCGAGCTCGTCCGCGAGCAGCTGGCCGCCGCCCTCGCCGAAGATCGTGAAGCGCTGCCCGTCGGGAGTGGTGAAGCCCGACATGTTCTCGATCACGCCGGCGATCTCGAGGTCGAAGCGGCGCGCGGTGTCGGCGGCGCGCTTGGCCACCTTCTGCGCTGCGGGCTGCGGAGTGGTGACAACCACGAACTTTGCCTGCGGCAGCAGCTGCGCGAGCGTCATCGACACGTCGCCGGTGCCCGGCGGAAGGTCGATCAAGAGGTAGTCGAGCTCGCCCCAGTCCACATCCTCGAGGAACTGGCGAATGGCCTTGTGGAGCATCGGGCCGCGCCACGTGATCGCCTGGTCCTCCTCGTCGAGGAAGTACTGGATCGACATCGTCCTCACGCCGGTACGTGAGGTGAGCGGAATGATCTTCCGCTGGGCCGACACCTGTGGCCGACCCTCCACCCCGAGCATGCGCGGGATCGAGTAGCCCCACACGTCGGCGTCGAGCGCGGCGGTCTGCCTGCCCTCGGCAAACAGTGCGGCAGAGAGGTTGGCGGTCATGGTGGACTTGCCCACGCCGCCCTTGCCGGACGCTACGCAGATCACGTTCTTGACCTGCGCAAGCGAGCCCTCCGGGAGAGAGCCGCGGCCGAGCTTCTGCTGAAGGCCGGTCTTCTCCTGCTGGGAAAGGACATCGAAGCCGACGGCGACCACCTGGACGCCCTCGAGCGCGGACACCTGCTCCTTCACGGCCGTCTCGAAGTGGGAGCGGATCGGGCAGCCCGGCGTGGTGAGCGAGACCACCACGTCCACGCGCGCGCCGCCGTCGTGGATGTCGATCGAGCGCACCATGCCGAGGTCGACGATGCTCTGGCGCAGCTCCGGATCGATGACCGGGCGCAGGGCCTCGGTGACCTGTTCCTTCGTAAGCATGAGCTTCATTCAAGCAAAGGAGCCCCCAAAAGCGCCGACGAGGCCCGAGGGCCTCGCCGGCTGAGGGAGGAGAGGTACTTCTGTTACCACCGGCGGAGTACTGCTGCCGGCAGTCCTACCTCGCGTCCCGGGACCTCTCCGATCCGGGGGCGAGGGGAAGCGTGCCTACGAAGGCAGGTTCGACGCGACGTTCGAGACGAAGCCACCGGCCTGCGACTCGATGTTGCGACGGTTGGTGCGCACGAAGCGCTCCACCTGCGTCCGGTTGCGCTTGACCTCGCGCTGGAACTTGTTGCGCGCGGTCGTGCCACGACGCTCGAACTTGCGGAGGTTCGTGGCCACGCGGCGCTGGAGCTTGTTGATCTCCCGCTCCGCGCTGGTGCGCTTGGTGAACGGCTTCACGTTCTCCACCACGTTGTCACGCGCGATGAGGGCGGCGCCAACCGGGATCAGGACGGCGCGCTCTGCCTGCAGAGCGAGGGCCTGAAGGCCAGTCGCCTCAGCCTTCGCGCGAGTGCTTGCGGCGTTGGCCGCGGTGCTCGCGGTGGTGCGGGCACGAGTGCGCGTGCTGCGCCCGGTCGTGCGCGACGCGTTGCGCTTACGGGTGGCGGCTGCCTTCTTGGCGGAGGCACGCCGCTGTGTCTGGGTCTGGGTAGCCATTGAGTTGGCGATCCTCCCTGGGCGTTTCGGTCGGGATGAGAGATCTAAGGTTATTAGATCTAACGACAATAGAGGTATACCGCGAGCAGGGATTCGTTACACATGGATTTGAAACCGCATTCCAGTGCGGTTTTTCAGTGTGTAGTGCGTAGCGCGTAGTTGCGCTACGCCGCGGCGCGGTCGTTGCGGATGCGACTAACCCACGTCTCTGGGTTGTCCAGCTCAGTCAGGTTGGGGAGCAGTTCGGGCGCTTCCCAGACCCTGTTGAGCGTCTCGATGCCGTGGCTCTTCTCCACCGCGTCGCAGAAGCTCTTGCCGAGCACGTACTGGCGCATCTTGAGGTCGAGTCCAAGCAGGCGCTCAAGTAGCCGTTGCGGCGCCGAGCGGCTCGCCCGCCTGCTGTCCATCGCGTCGCGGAGCTTCACGTAGTCCGGGAGCACGCGCTCGCCGACGGCGTCCATCACGTGCTCTGAGTAGCCCTCCACCACCGCCATCACGGCTTGGAGCCGGCGCATGATGTCGCGCTGCTCCTTGGTCTGGACGAGGGCCGCGATCCCGCCCTCGCGGTAGGCCTCGGCGATCTCCTTCGCACTCGGCAGCGAAGGAAGCCCTCCCAGCGCGCCCTTCTCGATCGATACCTCCACCGTCTCCAGGTACTCGCGCAGGAGGCCGGCGAGATATGGACGCAGCCACTCCACGCCCGCGAGCTGGAACACGTGCGTGACCTCGTGGAAGACGATCCAGGCGAAGAAGCTGTCGCGGTCGAGCGACATCTCGCCGATCGCCTTCACCA
>DATEPK010000038.1:0-7954 GCA_035273245.1 Thermoleophilaceae bacterium | reverse complement strand
GGACACGCGCGAGGAGTGCCTGCGGGCCGCGGACATCTGGCTCGAGAACGACATCTTCATCGAGGCCGCGCCGTCCAAGCACACGATCGCCCAGGGCATGTTCCTCTACGGCTACGAGCCGGGCGGAAACAGGGTGGAGGTGACGTCCGGCGGGCGCCTCGTGTATGCGCCCGACGAGCCGGTTGTGGTGTGGACGGAGGCCGAGCGGGCGAAGGGGCAGGCGTGGGGCGTGAAGACGATCGAGGCGTTTCACACCTACGGAACGCCGCCGGTGGAGGAGAGCCGCTGAGTCAGGCGAACGTCGACCTGGTGCGCGACCATTTCGCAGCGGCGAACGAGCTCGACTTCGAGCGCGCTGTCGCACAGTTCTCCGAAGACGTCGAGCTGGTCGTGCACCCTGACGCCTTCCTCGACGAGGGCCGCTTCCAGGGACTGGACGCCGTTCGGCGCTGGTTCGGCAACTGGTTCGCCACCTTCGAACCGGGCTACCACTTCGAAATCGACGAGGTGCGCGATCTCGGCGATGTGGTCTACATGTTCGCCCACCACCGCGGCCGCGGGCGCTCGAGCGGCGCCGAGGTGAGCGGCCAGACCGCGTACCTCTACACGGTACGCGAGGGCACGATCACGCGAGCGGAGCTCTACTCGACGCCGGCCGAGGCACTCGAAGCGGCCGGAGTGGAGGAGTAGGGCGAGGTGGACCCGCAGCCGATCGTGATCCCTCCCGGCGAGGGACATCGCGTGGGCAACGTCGAATTCCTCGCGCGGACGGCGGACACGCCGCGCTTCAACTTCGGGATCATCGAGATCGCCGCAGGGCGCGAGCTCGAGGCGCACGTGCACAAGGAGGAGGACGACGCCTTCTACATCATCGAGGGCGAGATGATCTTCTTCTTCGGCGACGAGGAAGTGGCCGCGCCGCCGGGCACCTTTGTGCTCGTTCCGCCGGGCGTGGAGCACGGCTTCCGCAACGACGGCTCTGTGCCGGTCCGGATGCTGAACATCCACGCGCCCGCGGGGTTCGACCGGCGGATCGGCCTTTCCGACTAGACGAGCTGCTTGCGCAGGTACACGCGCGCGAGGCCGAGGCGCACACGCCGGTCGTACTCCACGTAGCCGATCCGCGCGTAGAGCGCCTGGTTCTCGGTCATCTCCTCGTTCGTGTAGAGGTAGATCGAGTCGTAGCCGGCTGTGCGCGCCTCGTTTTCGGCGTGCTCGAGCAGCGTGCGCCCGATGCCGCTGCCCTGCTTCGTGGGGTGTACCGCCACGTTGTCGATGAGAAAGCCGTCGTCGGTGGGGCCCACCACGATCAGCCCGGCTATCCCATCGTCGTCCTCCGCGACCGTGACCTGGCGCTCCTCGATCACGTCGTGGTAGTCCTTCGTCATCGGGCCGGGCTCACGCCCGATGCGCTCGACGTAATGGACATACGCGTCGTGCACGAGCGCCGCAAGGGCATCGGCGTCGTGCGGAGTGGCTGCCCTGAGCCTGACCGGCACGAATTCGACCCTACCCAACCCAACCCGACTTTTGCCGCCAGGACGAGCAAAACTCCGGATCGCTCGCCCGCTAAGCCGGCGTGCGCGACAGGGCGTACTCCACGTACGCGTCAATCGACGTGGGGTCCGCCAGCGAGTCCCGGCGCACCACGTCGTCGCGGTTCGCGCCCTGGAGAATCCGCTTCACCGGCAGCT
This sequence comes from Thermoleophilaceae bacterium, assembly GCA_035273245.1. Taxonomy (GTDB): domain Bacteria; phylum Actinomycetota; class Thermoleophilia; order Solirubrobacterales; family Thermoleophilaceae; genus JAICJR01. Next base: position 6,260 of record DATEPK010000038.1, on the reverse strand, counting down.
CGAGCTTCTTCCCGGTCAGCGTCCGCGGCACAGATGACACCGCCTCGATCGTGTCCGGCACATGGCGCGGTGACAAGGCGGCGCGCAGCGAACGCGCGATCGAGCCGCGCAATGAGTCGTCCAGCTCCATCCCCTCCTGCAGCTGCACGAACAGCACAAGCTCTCCGGCACCGCCCTCGCGGTCCTCGAGATGCACGATCAGGGAATCCACGATCTCCGGAATCTCCTCGATCACCCCGTACAGCTCGCCGGTGCCGAGGCGCACGCCACCGCGGTTCAGCGTCGCGTCCGAGCGGCCGGTGATCACGCACGAGCCGCGCTCGGTGAACATGATCCAGTCGCCCTGCCGCCACACGCCCGGGTACATGTCGAAGTACGTGCCGCGGTAGCGCTCGTCGCCCGGGTCGTTCCAGAAGCCCACCGGCATCGACGGCATCGGCTTGCGGATCACCATCTCGCCGAGCTCGCCCACAACGGGCCGGCCGTTCGCGTCGAACGCCGCGGCGTCCACGCCGAGCAGGCAGCCGGTCATCTCACCCGCGTACACGGGCTGCAGAGGCATTCCGGCCACGTAGCCGCTGCACACGTCGGTGCCGCCGCTGCCCACGTTCAGCATCGCGTCGCGGGTCACGCTCTCGTAGATCCAGCCGAAGCCCTCGGTGGGCATGGGGGAGCCCGCCACCTCGATCTGCTTCACCCGCGACAGATCAAACTCCCGCAGCGGCTCGATGCCCTGCTTGCGGCACGACATCGCGTACGCGGGCGCCATGCCCATGATCGTCGCCTGCTCGGCCTCGATGATCCGCCACTGCTCGCGCAGGTCGGGATACAGAGGGTTGCCGTCGATCATCACGACCGACGAGCGGCACAAGAGGCCGGACATCAGCGCGTTCCAGATCATCCACGCGGTGGTGCTGAACCAGAAGATGCGGTCCTCGGGCCCCATGTCCCATGACAGGCCGAGGTTCTTCAGGTGCTCGATGAGGATGCCGCCGTGGCAGTGCACGATGGCCTTCGGCAGACCCGTGGTGCCGGAGGAGAACAGCACGTAGATCGGGTGCGAGAACGGCACCGGCTCGAACTCGAGCGGACCCGGCTCGGACACGAGCGAGTCCCACGACAGCGCATCCGGCAGCGAGCCCTCGCCGTACGGCACCTCGATCACGTGTTCCAACGTGGGTAGCTGCGAGCGCAGCTCCGCCACCTCGGGCCGCCGGTCCACGCGCTTGTCGCCGTACTTGTAGCCCGAGATCGCGAGCAGGACCTTCGGCTCGATCTGCCCGAAGCGCGACACCACGCTCCGCGCGCCGAACTCGGGCGCGCAGCTCGCCCACACCGCGCCAAGGCTCGTGGTGGCGAGCATGGCCGCGAGTGTTTCCGGGATGTTCGGCATGTACGCCACCACCCGGTCGCCGCGCTGCACGCCGAGCCGCACCAAGCCCGCGCGCACGCGCGCCACGAGGTCACGCAGCTCGCCGAACGTGAGCTCGCGCCTCCCGCGCGTCTGCGAATGCGACACGAGCGCCACGCGGTCGGTGTCCTCGTCGGTGCCGAGCATGTGCTCCGCGTAGTTCAGGGTCGCGCCGGGGAACCACTCGGCGCCGGGCATCTCGCTCGACCCGAGCACACGCGAGGGCGGCGTGTGCGCGCGGATCCCGAAGAAGTCCCAGACCGATCCCCAGAAGCCCTCGAGGTCCTCAACGGACCAGCGCCAGAGATCCTCATACTCGGCGAAGTCGCGCCCGCGCTCGTCGCGCACGAAGTCCATGTAGCGACCCAGCACGGTCGTGTTCCGTGCGTCGGGCGCAGGAGTCCAAAGCACCTCGCCCTGTCGCGGCGTCCCCATTATCAGGAAGGCTAACTCAGCTCGGCGGAGCGGTCCAGGATCGTGGAGAGCACGAGCATCGTCCGCGTGCGCACCACGTTCGGATCGCGCCGCACGCGCTCCACGATCTCCTCGAGGTGCGCGACGCTGTCCACGCGCAGGCGCAGCAGCACGTCCGGCTCGCCCGACACGGTGAAAGCGGTCACCACCTCGTCCAGATGCTCGAAGGACGGCCGGATGTCGGCGGGGGATGTGCGGTCGGCGCAGTAGACCTCCATCACCACCTCGATGGCGTCGCCGAGCATCGAGGTGTCGATCCGCGCGGTGTAGCCGGCGATCACGCCGTCCCGCTCGAGGCGTTCCACGCGCCGCTTCACCGCCGCGACAGACAGCGAGACCTGGCCGCCGATGTCCGCCAGAGTGCGCCGCGAGTTCTCACGCAGCAACGCAAGGATTTTGCGATCAATGTCGTCCAAAGCGCGCATTTATTGCGCCACACACCCTAAATCTTGCCCTTAGGTTGTGTCAATGCCGCCTTCTTCGTAGTTTTCGAGACCGGGGGAAGTCGACGACGAGGGAGAGTGGCCACATGACGAGTGTCCTGCCGCGGACGGAGCTGCAGCTGGAGATCGACGGCGGATCGCTGACGATCGAGGACCTTGTGGCGGTTGCCCGCGGAGGACTCCAGACAGGATTGGCGCGGCACGCGATTCCCCGCATCGAGGCTGCCCGCGAGCTCAAAAGCGACCTGATCGAGCGCGAGGTGCCGATCTACGGCGTGACAACCGGGTTCGGCGACAGCGCCCACCGTCAGATCGCGCCGGCAAAAACGGCAGCCCTCCAGCACAACCTTCTCCGCGATCTCGGCTGCGGCACGGGCCAGACCGCGGCGCCCGACGTCACGCGCGCCACCATGCTGCTGCGCGCCAATTGCCTGGCCAAGGGCAACTCGGGCGTGCGCGTGGAGCTGGTTGAGCGCCTCCTTGCACTGCTCAACGCCGATGTCCTGCCGCTCATCCCCGAGCGCGGCTCCTGCGGCGCAAGCGGCGACCTCGTGCCGCTGTCCTACATCGGTTCCGCGCTCGTGGGCGAGGTGGACGTGCTTTACAACGGCCGGCCGCGTCCCGCCGCCGAGGCGCTCGCCGAGCTCGGCTTCGAGCCATTCGAGCTCGAGGCCAAGGAGGGGCTCGGCCTCGTGAACGGCACGTCCTTCATCACGGCCTTCTCAGCACTTGCGGTTGCCGACGCACGCGACCTCTCCGACGTGGCGGATCTGTGCACCGCCATGGCATCCGAGGCGCTGCTCGGCAACCGCGGGCACTTCAACGCGTTCCTCTTCGAGGCCAAGGCGCACCCGGGGATGCTCGAGAGCGCGCGCCTGATCCGCGGCCTGCTGAGCGAATCGCAGCTCGCGCTCGACAGCGAGGAGATCTTCGCCGGCGAGGACCTCGGCGGCCGCGAGTACCTCGAGCTCCACCGCCAGGTGCAGGACAAGTACTCGATCCGCTGCGCGCCGCACATCAACGGCATGCTCCGCGACACGCTCGACTGGGCGGCGCGCTGGGTGGAGATCGAGATGAACTCCTCCGACGACAACCCGCTCTTCGACTCGGACAGCGGCCGCGTGCAGAGCGGCGGCAACTTCTACGGCGGCCACATGGGACAGGCGATGGACTCGCTCAAGGTCGCGCTCGCCAACCTGTGCGACCTGATGGACCGCCAGCTCGAGCTTGTCGTCGACGAGAAGTTCAACGCCGGGCTCACGCCCAACCTGATCGCGCTCTTCGGCCCCGAGCACCCCGAGGCCGGTCTGCACCACGGCTTCAAGGGGATGCAGATCTGCTGCTCGGCAATGACCGCCGAGGCGCTCAAGCTCTCGAACCCCGCCACCATTCACTCGCGTTCCACCGAGGCCCACAACCAGGACAAGGTGTCGATGGCCACCATCGCGGCGCGCGATGCGCGCTCGATCGTGGAGCTGGCCCAGAACGTCGCCGCCATCCACCTCCTCGCCGTGACTCAGGCGCTCGACCTTCGCGGCCCTGACAAGGCGAGTCCGGTCACCCGTGCCGCGCACGACCTCGTGCGCGCGCGGGTGCCCTTTATGGATCGTGATCGTCGCATGGACGACGACATCCGCGCCGTGACCGACCTGATCCGCTCGGGCGAGCTCTCGCGGCTTGCCCGGGCGGGCGCGGCGCCGGTGATCTGAGGGCCTGGGTCAGCGCTTCTTCTTGTGGCGCCTGGGCGCCGGCGCCTTGATGGTGAAGCTCTTGCGCACCACGCGGCCGACGCCGCCGGCGCTGTGCGGCTCGGCGTCGAGGCGGTAGTTGCCCGGCTTAAGCGTGCGGTGGTGCAGCCTGCCCGTGAAGCGGAAATGCACGTGGCCGGGCCTGTCGTTGTGGGTGAAGCTGCCGACGGCCACGAGCAGCTTGCACGGCTTGGCCTTGCGGTTGCGGCGCGTGCGCTTCACGCAGCTCTTGCCGCGGTGGCGGCCCACCACGGAGTGCTCGATCGTGAAGCGCGTGGTGGCCGGCTGGCTCCCCGTGTAGCTGATCAGCGCGCCGGGCGCACGCGCCGAGCGCACCGTGCCGCCGCTCCTTGCGGCCACGAACGTTCTCGGCCTCAGTGTCATGCGCGTGATCCTGTCTGCGGGCGGGCCGGTGGTGAAGGTGACGAAGCCGCCGGGGGTTGCGTCCGTGCCGTTCATTCCGACCATGCGCGCCTGATAGGTGGTGTTCGGGCGCAGCCGGTTCAGCGCGATCGTGACGTGAGTGGGACCGACGGTGGTGCCGAGGTTGCGGCCGCCGGTGGCTGAGATCGAGCCGCCGAGCGCGCCGTACTCGACCCAGTAGCGAGTGGCCTGCGCGTGGCCGTCGATGATGCCGAGCACGGCCGCGCTGGTGGAGCCCGTGGCCTCGGCGCTGACCGTGGTGGCGGCCGGCGGCGTGGTGATCACGCCGATCGCCGGGCTGGTGTTGTCGAGGTCGGTGAACCACACGTTGCCGTCGGGCCCGGCCGCGATGCCCGAGGGCATGCTCCCGATGGGAAGGCCGATGCTGAACTCCGAGACGTCGCCGGTGGTGAGTGCGCGGCCGATGGCCGGCTTCGTGCCCTGATCGGTGAACCAGAGCGCGCCGTCTGAGCCGCTCGCGATGTCGAGCGGGTGGGAGGCGGCCGGGAGGCCGGTGGTGAACTCCCTGATGGAGCCCGCGGGCGTGATGCGCCCGATAGCCGGCGTCGCGCCGTCGTCGGTGAACCAGAGATTCCCGTCGGGACCGGTGGTTATGTAGGCGGGGGCGCTTCCGGGGCGCAGGCCCGCACTGAATTCTTCGACGCTCCCGGCGCGCGTTATCCGCCCGATTCCAGGCGTGGCGCCGGCGTCCGTGAACCACACGTTGCCGTCCGGCCCCGCGGCCACTCCCATGGGCGACGAGCCCGCGGGAAGCGCGAACTCGTGAATCGTTCCGCTGGGCGTGACGCGTCCGATGGCGGGTGCCGGGCCGTGATCGGCGAACCACACATTGCCGTCGGGGCCCGCGACGATCCCGTCGAGCACGCTGTTCGAGTCGAGGCCCGCGCTGAACTCGTGAATGGCGCCGGAGGTGTCCACCTGGCCGATCGCGGGTGGCGACCCGCTGTCGGTGAACCACAGGTCGCCATCCGCTGCGGCCGCGATCGAGCGCGGCGAGCTGCCCGCGGCCAGGCCCGTCGTGAACTTCGATATGAGCCCGGACGTGGTGATGCGTCCTATCGCGCGGCCGCTGCCGGCATCGGTGAACCAGAGGTTCGTGTCCGGCCCGGTGGCGATGTCGAACGGGTTGTCGCTCGCGCTGAGGCCGGTCGTGAACTCGGTGATAGTGGGGGTGATCGCGGCCGCGGGCTCGGCGAACGCGAGCGCGAGCAGGACGCCGATCAGCCAGATCCCCGCACGAGGCCGCATCCACCCAAGATACGGCGCGCGGGGACGCTCAGTCTTCGTCGAAATCGTCGCGCACGGCCTCGAAATGCGTGCGGCAGGCATCGCAGTGCCACTGTGCGGTGATGATTTGGCCACCGAAGAGAGACACGAGCACGACGCCGTTGTTGCGGCCGCAGTTGGGGCAGGCAGGGGTGCTCATACGCGCTCCTCGGCGTTCCACCCGGCCCAATCTTGCGGCTCGGGCAGGGCGAGCCGGGGCAGGCCCGTTTCCTCGAGCGCCTCGCCGATCATGACGCGGACTGCGCGACGCAGCTCATCAGGGCCGTTTGCCACGAAGCCGCCGGCCACCAGCGCGGCGAACTCTCCGCCATCGGCGGGCCCTGCCCAGCGGGCCGCCTGCCACCACGCCTCACCAAGAGCCGCTGCGAATGCATCGCGCCGAACCTCGTCGCGCGCGAGCCTGCGCGCCCACGCGCGCGCGTGAACGGCATGCGAGCGCTCCTCCTGCAGGAT
>DATEPK010000037.1:0-2717 GCA_035273245.1 Thermoleophilaceae bacterium | reverse complement strand
ACGAAGCCGGCCACGGCGAGCCCGGCACGCCACGGCAGCGTGCGCGCGAGCGGCGCGCCCTCGTCGAGCAGGCGGCGGGCGCGGAGCGCCTCGAACGCCACCACCTGCCGCACGCCCACGGGTGTGGGACGCACGGCGAGGTCCTCGACCGTGCAGCCGTGCCTCTCCATGTCCTCCATCGGAAGGTAGACGCGCCCGCGGTCGAGGTCTTCCGCCACGTCCTGGAGGTGCTCCACCACCTGGAGTCCCGAGCACACGCGGTCGGACAGCTCCATGCGCTCCGGCGTGGCGCGGTCGAACACGTAGAGCACGAGGTGACCCACGGGGTCGGCCGAGAGGCGGCAGTAGTCGAGCAGCTCATCGAAGGTGCGGTAGCGCGTGATCTCCTGGTCGCGCCTGTTCGCCTCGATCAGCCGGCGGAACGGCTCGGGCGGGATGGCGTGCGCCCGAACAGTGGGCAGGAGGCGTTGCATCAGCTCGTGCTCGGGACGGCCGGAGTAGAGCGCGTCCACCTCCTTGTCGAGCCAGTCGAGCATCGCCAGGCGATCACCCTGCGCCTCGTCGCCGATGTCATCCACCAGGCGCGCGAAGCCGTACAGGGCGTAGAGGTCCGCGCGCAGGGGACGCGGCAGCACCGGGTTGGCCACGCGGAAGTTCTCGAGGCCTGACTTGCCCATCACCTCCTGCGCGCTGGGGATGCGCCCCGGCGCGACCTTCGCAGCTGTGAATTCGCCCTGCTCAGAGGCAGAAGCGGGGGCTTGCAGCGGGGTCGACGCCATCGTTCCAGGCACACTACCGCGACGGGGCGGCGCGTTTCCATTTGCCCGCCCATCCGGGGGGTTCGGATTGTGACATTCGCGAAGTGATCACCAGGGCGGCCACCGAGCGCGACGCGGACGCGATCGCGCACATCTACAACGAGGGAATCGAGGACGGGCTCGCCACGTTCGAGACGGAGCCGCGCGGCGGCTCGGACATCTCGGCTTGGCTCGAGGCCGGCTTTCCGCTCGTGGTGGTGGAGGAAGGCGAGGTGATCGCCTGGGCATCTGCGCCTCCTTATCGCCCGTCGCGGCCCGCGTATTCGGGCGTGGCGGACTTCTCCGTCTATGTCGCGCGCGCGGCACGCGGGCGTGGTGCGGGACGAGTGGCTGTGAAGGCGCTCGTCGCGGAGTGCGAGGCACGCGGTTACTGGAAGCTCGTAAGCCGGATCTTCCCGCAGAACGAGGCGAGCCTTGCGCTGTGCCGCTCGCTTGGGTTCCGCGAGGTAGGCGTGTACCGGCGACATGCGAAGCTGCGCGGCGAGTGGAAAGACACTGTGATCGTTGAGCTGCTCATAGGCGAAGCGCGTGCGTAGGCTGCTCGTTGCACTCTTACTCCTGGTTCCGGCGCCGGCTCTAGCTGCTTCACCGCCTGGTCACGCCGGGCGGTGGATCACCGATGCGTCGGGGCGGGTGCTCGTTCTTCACGGCTTCAACATGGTCTACAAGCGGCCGCCGTACCTGCCGAGCGCGACCGGTTTCGGGGCGGGCGACGCCGCCTTCCTCGCCCGGCACGGCTTCAACGTCGTCCGGCTCGGCGTGATCTACGGAGCGGTGGAGCCGTCGCCAGGCGTGTATGACGACGCATACATCGCGCAGATTGCGAGGACGGTTCGCACGCTCGGCGCGTACGGGGTCTACACGCTGCTCGACTTCCACCAGGACCAGTACAACGAGCGCTTCCATGGGGAGGGCTTCCCCGCCTGGGCCGTGCAGGACGACGGGCTGCCCAATACGCCGGACTTCGGGTTCCCCGGCAACTACGTGCAGCAGCCGGCGGTGCAGCACGCGTTCGACCACTTCTGGGAGGACTCGCCCGGGCCGGGCGGCGTGGGGCTGCAGGAGCGCTACGCGGCGGCGTGGGGTCATGTCGCGGCGGCGTTCGCGGGTGAGTCGCACGTGGTCGGATACGACCTCTTCAACGAGCCGTGGCCCGGCACGAACTGGCAGGCCTGCCTGAGTGGCTGCCCCGCGTTCGACGGGCAGCTCGGCGCCGCTCAGGCCAAGGCGATCGCGGCGATCCGCGCGGCGGACCCGCGCCACCTCGCGTGGTACGAGCCCAATCCGGAGTTCAACATCGGGCGTCCCACGCGCCTTCCGCGGTTTGGCGACCGGCGTGCCGGGATGTCCTTCCACGACTACTGCCCGGGCGGCTCGGCCGCCGCGTGCCGGGGCGGCGAGGAGGCGACGCTGTCGAACGCGCTCGCCCGCTCGCGCGCCACGGGCGACGCGCTGCTTTTGAGCGAGTTCGGCGCGGTGTCGAATCCCTCGACGTTGCGGCGTGTGGCGAGCGAGGCCGACGGCGCGCAGATGGGCTGGATCGAATGGGCCTACTGCGGCTGCGACGACCCCACCGGAGCGATTCCGACGTCGAACGAGGCGCTGGTGCTCGACCCGTCGAAGCCGCCGCTTGGCGCGAACGTGAAGCGCGGCATCTTGCGCGCCCTGGAGCGTCCGTATCCGCAGGCGGTGGCGGGCACGCCGAAGTCGTTCTCGTTCAACGTGCGGAAGCGAGTGTTCAAGCTGCGCTACTCCACGCGGCGGGCGGGTTCGCGTCGTGCGTTCAAGGCCGGCTCGTGCACGGCCGTGTTCGTCCCCGCGCTGCAGTACCCGCATGGCTACCACGCGCGCGTGCGAGGGGCGAAGGTGATCTCGCGGCGCGGCGCGGGGCTGCTCGAT
>DATEPK010000036.1:0-2899 GCA_035273245.1 Thermoleophilaceae bacterium | reverse complement strand
ATCTTCAGGCGCCGCAGACTACGCGGGCACGCGCTCCACGGCCACGCGCTCGATGCGCGCGCCCAGCGCCCGCAGGCGCTCGTCGATCCGCTCGTAGCCGCGGTCGATCTGGCGGACGTTGCCGATCTCGGACGTGCCCTCAGCGCACAGCGCCGCGATGAGCAGCGCCATGCCGGCGCGGATGTCGGGGCTCTCCATGCGCTCGCCGTGAAGACGCCTCGGGCCAGCTACGACCGCGCGGTGCGGGTCGCACAGGATCACCCGAGCCCCCATGTTGATCAGCTTGTCCACGAAGAAGAGACGGTTCTCGAACATCTTCTCGTGGATCATCACCATGCCGTCCGACTGCGTGGCGAGCGCGAGAGCGATGCTGGTCAGGTCCGCGGGGAAGGCGGGCCACGGGCCGTCCTCGATCTTGGCGGTGGCGTCGCCGACGTCGTCGCGGATGCGGAGGGTCTGATTCGGCGGGACCACGAGATCGCCGTCGTCGTAGTTCAGCCGGCAGCCGAGCCGCCCGAACACCATCGTCGTCATGCGCAGGTCCTCGCGAACCACGTCCTTCACGCGCAGTTCGCCGCCGGTCACCGCCGCGAGCGCCGCGAAGCTCGCCACCTCGATGTAGTCCGGGCCGATCGTGTAGTCCGCGCCGCCCAGCCGGTCGCGGCCGTGCACGATCATCACGTTCGATCCGATCCCCTCCACGCGCGCGCCCATCTGCAGCAGGATCCGCGCGAGGTCCTGTACATGCGGCTCGGACGCCGCGTTGTGGATCACGGTCGAGCCCGGGGTGAGCGCCGCCGCCATGAGCGCGTTCTCGGTCGCCATCACGGACGGCTCGTCCAGGAAGAAGTCACACGGCTTGAGGCCGCCGGGCGCCCGCAGGCGGTAGGAGCCGGGGCTGAGCTCGACGTCGGCGCCGAGCGAGACGAAGGCGTCCAGGTGCGGATCGAGCCGGCGGCGGCCGATCACGTCGCCGCCCGGCGCAGGCATGTCCACGCTGCCGAAGCGGGCGAGCAGCGGCCCCGCGAGCAGGAACGAGGCGCGGATCAGCTCGGACAGCTCGGGATCCACGTCCTGCGGGCGCGCGTCCGCCGCGTTCAGCGCGACCACGTTGTCCTCACGCCACTCCACCCGCACGCCGATCCCGTCGAGCAGGCCGACCATGGCCTCCACGTCCTTGATGCGCGGGATGTTGCGCAGCACGACGTCCTCCTCGGTGAGGAGGCAGGCGGCAAGGGCGGGAAGGGCGGCGTTCTTGTTGCCCGCCGGCACGACCGTGCCTGACAGCGGGTGGCCGCCTTCGATTACGAACTTCTCCATGCGGATTACAGCGTGCTTCGGGGACGCGGGCGGAGGGGCAAGGGTATCGAAGGCCATTCCACGGGAGTTTTCGCGCCTTTGAGGTAGTTTCCTCGCCCATGGACGTTTCGCGCGACCAGGCGTGGGAGCTCTTCTGCGAATGGACGCAGTCGGACTCGCTGCGAAAGCACGTGCTCGGCGTTGAGGCCGCGATGGTCTTCTACGCGCGGGAGTGGGGCGAGGACGAGCAGCTGTGGGCCGCCACGGGCATCCTCCACGACCTCGATTACGAGCGCTATCCGGACCTCGACACCGGGCATCCGCGCGTGGCCCTGAAGGAGCTCGAGGAGCGCGGTTATCCGGAGATTCTCGTGACTGCGGTGGCGGGCCACGCCACGTTTCTGGGCGTACCACGTGAAACGAAGCTGGCCAAGACGCTGTTCGCGGTGGACGAGCTGTCCGGGTTCATCGCCGCCTGCGCGATGGTGCGGCCAACGGGGATCGTGGGCCTGACGCCCAAGTCCGTGAAGAAGAAGCTCAAGCAGCCGTCGTTTGCCGCCGGGGTGAACCGCGACGAGGTGCGTCTGGGCGCGGAGGAGCTCGGCGTGGACTTCGACGAGCACATCGCGAACGTGATCGCCGCAATGGAGGAGCGGGCCGATGAGCTGGGCCTCGGACCGCGCGAGGACGCAGCGGCCTGAATCGAATGCCCTCGGTGCTCGATCTTGCGGACCGCTCCTGGCCGTTGCTGCGGCGGGTAATGGCGGGCCACACTGCCATCTACCAGGCGAGCGGCGGGCGGGTGGGCCACCGCTTCGGCGGCCTGATCCCGCAAACGCTGCTGCTCGAGCACGTGGGCGCGAAGAGCGGGACCAAGCGGATCAGCCCGCTCACCTACACGAAGGGCGACGGCGATGACCTCGTGCTCGTCGCCTCCAAGGGCGGCTATCCGAAGAATCCCGCCTGGTTCCACAACCTGAAGGCGCACCCTGACACCGTGGTGCAGGTTGGCCGCGAGCGCCGGACCGTGCGCGCGCGGGTGGCCACCGACGAGGAGCACAAGCGGTTGTGGCCGCGGGTTGTCGAGACCTACAGCGGCTACGCCGCCTACCAGAAGCGCACGGACCGCAAGATCCCGCTCGTGATCCTCGAGCGGCGCTAGCGCACCTAGCGCCAGCGCCCGCCCGCCTTCGCCCACTCGGCCGCGTGCTCGACCGAGCAGAACGCGTCCGGGATCCGGTGCTCGCCACGGTGGCGTACGAGCAGCACACGCGTGTCGTCGAGCGGCTGCTCGCAGTGTGCGCAGCGGTCGAGTGATTCTTCGATATCCGGCGGCTCTGCCACCTCCCCCGCCTCCCATTTCGGCCCCTGTATCGCCCACGGGACCACATGCTCGAGCCTGCAGAACACCGCGCGCCGCGCGCCCGCGGGCTCGCTGAGGCGGTAGCCGTCCTCGGGTTCGACGGCGGTACCGCACCAGGTGCACTTCAGTTCGCTCGTCACGTGTGCTGGGTAGAGTCCAGAGGCCGATGGCTGACGCGCGAATTATCGTGCTCGAGGGCGACGAGACGGGCCAGGAGCTGCTCGAGCAGTCGATCCG
>DATEPK010000035.1:0-15533 GCA_035273245.1 Thermoleophilaceae bacterium | reverse complement strand
CATCTCGGAGCTCGCGCCGAAGAAGATCCGCGGCGGCGTGACCTCCTTCAACCAGCTGATGGTGGTGAGCGGCATCATGGCCGCCTACATCGCCAACTGGGCGCTGAAGGGCGCGGCGAACAACTGGCGCTGGATGCTCGGACTCGGCGCGCTGCCGGGCCTCGCACTCGCTATCGGCATGTTCTTCCAGCCGTACTCTCCGCGCTGGCTGGTGGAGAAGGGGCGCGATGACGAGGCGCGCGAGGTGCTGGGGAAGGTGCGCGAATCCGACGAGGAGGCGGACGAGGAGCTCGAGGAGATCAAGGAGGCCGCGCACGACGAGCGCGGCGTTCGCGACCTCGTGCGGCCGGAGGTGCGCCCGCTCGTGGCCGTCGGTCTCGTGCTCGCCGTCGCGCAGCAGCTGATCGGCGTGAACACGGTGATCTACTACGCGCCCACGATCCTGAAGTTCACCGGCGTGGGGAGCGGAAGCGCGATCACGCAGGCGCTGTCGGTGGGCATCACCAATCTCATCTTCACGATCGTCGCGGTGCTGATCCTCGACAAGGTGGGCCGCCGCCCGCTCCTGCTCGTCGGCACCGTGGGGTGCATCCTGTCGCTCGTGATGCTGGGCGTGTTCTTCGCGTCCGGCTCGCTGCAGAACAGCGCGTCCTGGGTGGCGCTCGTGTGCCTGATCGTCTACATCGCGGCGTTCGCGATCGGGCTCGGTCCGGTGTTCTGGCTGATGATCGCGGAGATCTTCCCGCTCAGCGTGCGAAGTCCGGCGATGAGCGTCTCAACGGTCGGCAACTGGGCGTCCAACTTCGTCGTGTCGTCGTTCTTCCTGTCGCTCACCTCTGCGATCACGAAGCAGGGCACGTTCTGGCTCTACGCCGGCTTCGGCGTGCTCGCTCTCGTGTTCTTCGCCGTGCGCGTGCCCGAGACGAAGGACCAGTCGCTCGAGGAGATCGCGCACGAGCTGGGCGCGGAGCCCGAGTCCGCGGGCGCGGCGCAAACCCGATAGTGCCGGTGCGCAATCATGGCCGGGTGGAGATCACCCTCACCGTCAACGGCGAGGAGCACCGTCTCGACGTCGACGTACGCGCCACTCTCCTCGACGTGCTGCGCGAGCGGCTCGACCTCACGGGATCGAAGAAGGGCTGCGACCACGGGCAGTGCGGCGCCTGCACGATCCTGATCGACGGCATGCGCGCGAACAGCTGCCTGGCGCTGGCCGTCGCGCACCAGGGAGCGGAGATCGTGACGGTTGAAGGGCTCGCGGAGGACGGCGAGCTGCATCCTCTGCAGGAATCGTTCATCGAGCACGACGCCTTCCAGTGCGGCTACTGCACGCCGGGTCAGATCTGCTCGGCGGTGGGGATGCTGTCCGAGGTGGAGGCCGGCTGGCCGAGCGCTGTATCGCCGGACCTGGGCGCCGAGCGCAGCGAGCTCACTGACGAGGAGATCCGCGAGCGCATGAGCGGCAACATCTGCCGCTGCGGGGCGTACATGAACATCGTGCCGGCGATCTCGGACGCTGCGCGGTGAGGCCGTTCGACTACGAGCGCGCCGAGGACCCGGCCGGCGCCGTGGCCGCGCTCCGCCGGCACGGCGCGGGCGCTCGGTATCTCGGCGGCGGCACCAACCTGGTGGACCTGATGAAGCTCGGCGTGGAGACGCCGGACGCGCTGGTGGACGTGTCGCGCCTGCCGCTGCGCGAGATCGAGGAGCGGCCGGATGGCGGCCTGCGCATCGGCGCCTCGGTGCGCAACAGCGAGCTGGCGGCCCACCGCGCGGTGCGCGAGCGCTACCCGTTGCTCTCGCTGGCGCTTCTTTCCGGCGCGTCGGGCCAACTGCGCAACCTCGCCACCGTGGGCGGCAACCTGCTCCAGCGCACGCGCTGCTCGTACTTCCAGGACGTGACCAAGCCGTGCAACAAGCGCAACCCGGGCTCGGGCTGTCCCGCCATCGAGGGCGAGCATCGCAACCTCGCGATCATCGGCCACTCGGACGCCTGTGTGGCCACGCACCCCTCGGACATGGCGGTGGCGCTCGTGGCGCTCGACGCAGAGGTGGAGGTGCAGGGCGTCGCCGGCACGCGCACCATCCCGCTGCGCTTCTTCCACCGTCTGCCGGAGAATGAGCCGCAGCGCGACACCGTGCTCGAGCCAGGCGACCTGATCACCGCAGTCGAGTTGCCGCCGCTCGCGTTCGCCGGCACGTCGACCTACCGCAAGGTGCGCGACCGGGCGGCGTTCTCATTCGCGGTGGTGTCCGTGGCCGCGGCCCTGGACGTGGCCGACGGCTTGGTGCGCGACTGCCGCCTCGCGCTCGGCGGAGTGGCACACGTCCCATGGCGCGCGGCAACTGCCGAGCAGGCGCTGCGGGGCAAGCCCGCCACCGAGGAGAGCTTCGCCGCGGCGGCCGGCGCCGAGCTCGAGCAGGCGCGCCCGCTGCGCGACAACGGCTTCAAGGTGCCGCTCGCACGCGCCGTGATCGTGAGAACGCTGATGGAGCTCTGCGACTCATGAGCGCCACCGACACTCTCACGCGCGCGATAGGCACGCCGCTCCGCCGCATCGAGGGCCGCGAGAAGGTGACCGGCGAGGCGCGCTACGCGTACGAGCACCAGCCCGAGAACGTCGCGTACGCGGAGGGGGTGCAGGCGCGGATCGCGTGCGGCGAGATCCGCTCGCTCGACGCGTCAGAGGCGCTCGCGCAGCCCGGTGTGATCGCCGTCATCTGGAAGGAGAACGCGCCCAAGCTGGCGGACGACGCGGACGCCGAGCTCGCGCTCTTCCAGTCCCGCCGCGTGGCGTACCGCGGCCAGTACGTGGCGGCCGTGGTGGCCGACACGCCGGAGGCCGCCCGCGAGGGCCAGCGGCTTCTCCAAATCGAGTACGACGAGGAACCGCACGACGTCGAGCTGCGCGACGACCACCCGAAGCTGTACACGCCCGAGAAGGTCAACCCGAGCTTCCCCGCGCACGTGGAGAAGGGCGACGTGGAGGACGCGCTCGGCTCCGCCGCCGCGAGCGTGGACGCGACCTATCGCACACCGGCGTTCCACAACAACGCGATGGAGCCGCACGCCACCGTGGGGCTCTGGCAGGAGGGCGACCTGATCCTCTACGACTCGAACCAGGGAGCGCCCGCCCATCGCGACGCGATCGCGAAGGTGTTCGACCTGCCGCCTGAGCGCGTGCGCGTGATCTCGCCGCATGTGGGCGGCGGCTTCGGCTCCAAGGGCACGCCGCGCCCGCAGGCGGTGATCGCGGCGATGGCCGCGCAGATGGTCGGACGACCGGTGAAGGTCGCCGTCACACGCCAGCAGATGTTCGCGGTCACCGGGTACCGAACGCCCACGATCCAGCGGATCCGCCTCGGCGCCGACGCCGACGGCCGGCTCACCGCGATCTCCCACGAGGTGGTGGAGCAGACCTCGACACTCAAGGAGTTCGCCGAGCAGACCGCCGTGGTCACGCGGGTGATGTACGCGGCGCCCAACCGCCGTACCACCCACAAGCTCGCGCGGCTCGACGTTCCCACACCCTCCTGGATGCGCGCGCCGGGTGAGTGCCCGGGCATGTTCGCCCTCGAGTCCGCGATGGACGAGCTGGCGATCGCGTGCGGGATGGACCCGATCGAGCTGCGCGCGCTGAACGACACGCAGGCGGACCCCGAGGACGGCGAGACGCCCTTCAGCTCGCGCAACCTCGTGGGCTGCCTGCGCGAGGGCGCCGAGCGCTTCGGCTGGGCGGACCGGGATCCCACGCCGGGCGTGCGCCGCGAGGGCCGCTGGCTCGTCGGCACCGGCGTGGCGTCCTCGACCTATCCCGCCTATCGCCGCGCTGCGCAGGCGAGCGCCCGCGCGGAAGCCGACGGCAGCTTCGTGGTCAAAGTGGGCGCCGCCGACATCGGCACCGGCGCACGCACCGCGCTCACGCAGATTGCCGCGGACGCGCTCTCCACGAGCGTGGATCGCGTGCGGGTGGAGATCGGCGACAGCGCGCTGCCGAAGGCCGGCGTGGCGGGCGGCTCGATGGGCACGGCCTCATGGGGCACCGCGGTGGTACGCGCGTGTGAGGCGCTGCGCGCCAAGCTCGACGACGACGCCGGCCTACCCGCCGAGGCCGAAGCGGACACCTCGGAGGAGATCGAGCAGCAGAAGAAGCTCGCGCGCCACGGCTTCGGCGCGCAGTTCGCGGAGGTGCGCGTGGACTCGGACAGCGGCGAGGTGCGCGTGCCGCGCCTGCTCGGCGTGTTCGCGGTGGGCCGCATCATCAACCCGAGGACCGCGCGGTCGCAGTTCATCGGCGGCATGACGATGGGCATGGGCATGGCGCTCCACGAGGAGAGCGTGATGGACGTCGAGTTCGGCGATTACCTCAACCGCGACCTCGCGCAGTACCACGTGCCGTCGTGCGCCGACGTGCAGAGCATCGAGGCCGCGTGGCTCGACGAGGACGACGACGAGCTCAACCCGATGGGCTCAAAGGGGATCGGCGAGATCGGCATCGTGGGAACCGCTGCGGCCATCGCCAACGCGGTGCATCACGCCACGGGCAAGCGCGTGCGCGAGCTGCCGATCAGGCTTGACCGACTTGTCGCATGCGCATAAAGGGGCCGCTCGCGGATAGCTATCCGGCGGCGGCGGCGCTCGTCGTCTGCGCGCTGATCCCGTACCTGGCGCTCAGCACGGCGCTCACTCCGCTCACGCCGATCATCTCGAAGAGCGTCGGCCTCAGCCAGCAGGCGATGGAGCTCACCTTCGGCATGGCCAACGCCGCCTACGCGTTCGGCACCGTGGCCGCGGTGCAGTTCGCCGTGCATCTCCGCGGGCGGCGCATGCTCTTCCTCTATGCGCTGCTGTTCGTGATCGGCTCCGTGCTCGCGGCGGGCGCCTGGACGCCCGGCCTGTTCGTGGCGGGCCACATCGTGCAGGGCCTGTGCACCAGCCTGATGCTGATCGCGGCGGTGCCGCCGCTCGTGATCGGCTGGCCCTCGTCGAAGATGCCGTGGACCGGCGCCACGATGAACATGTGCATCTTCGGGGCGGTCGCGCTCGGTCCCGTGATCGGTGGGGTGCAGGCGGGCGCGAACGATTGGCGCCCGCTCTTCTGGGTCGTCGCGGGGATCGGCCTGCTGGCGCTGATCTTCGTGGTCCTCACGTTCGAGGACCAGGAGCCGCAGGACAGGAGCGCGCCGTGGGACTGGGTCGCGCAGGGGCTCGCCGGCGTGGGCTGCGCGGCGGCGTTCTTCGGGGCCTCTGAGCTGCAGACCCATCCGTTCGTGAGCACGATCGTGCTCGTCCCGCTGCTCGCCGGCCTCGCGCTGATCGTGCTTCTCGTGGCGTACGAGTACCACGCGGAGGATCCGCTGATGCCGATGCGCTCGCTCGCGAGCACGTTCCCGGTGGCGGGAATCATCGTGGCGATCACCGCCGGCGCCGCCTCGGTGGCAATCGTCGAGCTCGTGCAGATGGCGCTCCAGAGCAAGATGTCGCCGGTTCACCTCGGAATGCTGTTCTGGCCCGAGTTCGGCGCAGCCGTTGCCACCGCCGCGGCATTCGGGCTTCTCTTCCGCACGCGCTTCGTCGCTCTCCTCGCCTTCCTCGGCCTGCTGATGCTGGCCGCCGGCGCGGCAGTGTTCACGGGCGTGACCAGCGGTGGCGACGCCGTCGTGCTCGTGGGATCGGGGCTCGTGGGACTGGGCGTGGGCGCCTCCGTGTCGCCGGCGCTCTTCACCGCCGGCTTCTCGCTCAAGAACGAACAGCTGCCGCGCGTGTTCGCGCTGATCGAGCTCCTGCGCGGAGTGGCGGCATTCATGATCGGGCCGATCCTCCTGCACGTCGCCCAGACGGTCGGCGGCAACCCGCAGTCGGGCACGAAGACCGCGATCTGGATCTGTCTCGGCATAGCGCTCGCGGGCGCCGCGATCTCGGCACTCGTGGTCCTGCTCGGACGCGCGCGCCTTCAGTCGGCGGATCTCGACACGTGGCTCGAGGGGGAGGGGCCGGCGATCCACTCGCCGCCGCTGTTCGCCGCGGTGCGCGAGGGCGAGACCGCGGGGGCGGTGTCAGGACTGTAGAAGGCGGCCTCGCCGCCGTCGCGCACGGCCTCGCGCGAGAACGAGATCAGGTGGTGCGACACCATGGCCGCGTTGAAGAGGCCCTCGACCTGTCCCCGCCGCAGCGCGAACGCAGCGGTGCGCCAGAACTCGCGGCGGTAGTCGGCGCGCGCTCCGATGTGCCACAGCATCCGTCCGGTGATCGCCATCCCGCGCCGGAGGTTCTCGACGTTGAGCCGTGCGCGGCTCGCAGGCAGCTCGCGCCGGTTCGGATACGTGTGGGCAATCTGGTGGCGGAAGCGCCGGTGCACGGCGGCGGGCTGGTAGGCGCTGCGCACGAGCTTGCGCCAGCCCTCCACCACCGTCTCGTACGGCAGCAGGAAGTCGACGTTCGATACGCGCTCCGGATCGTCGAGGATGCGCCCATCCCGCTCGAGCCTGCGCCACAGCGGCGTGCGCGGAAGCGCATACAGGACGTTGATCGTGAGCAGCGGGATCTGTGACGCCTCGATGAACTCCAGGATCGCGTCGTAGCTCTCAGGCGTGTCCGAGTCGAGCCCGACGATGATCCCGGACACCACCTCGAGCCCGTAGGAGTTGAAGGCGGCTACCGCGTCGAGGATCTCGAGCGCCGCGTTCTGCGTCTTCTTCATCTCGCGCAGCGCGTCCCGGTCGGGCGTCTCGATGCCGCAGAAGATCGTCTGGAAGTTGGCCTCGCGCATGAGCGCGAGGATGCGGGGGCGCTTGGCCGCGTTGAGCGTCCCCTCGCAGCAGAACGCGACCGGGAAGCCGCGCTCCTCCTGCCAGCGCACCAGCTCCTCGAGCAGCGCGGTGGCCGCCTTCGGGTTGCCGACGAAGTTGTCGTCCACGAAGTACACGACGCCCGGATTGCCGTTCGCGAGGATCGCGTCGAGCTCCGCCGCGATCCGCGCGGGCGACTTCACCCGCGGCTTGCGGCCGTAGAGCTCGGGGATGTCGCAGAACTCGCAGCGGTAGGGGCAGCCGCTCGACCACTGCACGCTCGCTATCAGGTAGTCGCGCATGTCGAGGAAGTGGTACGCCGGCATCGGGAAGTCCTCGAGCGGCAGCCGCTCCTCGGTCACATAGACCTCCTGCTCGTCGGGTGGCTCGACGCCGCGCTCGAGCCGCGCGATCACACGTTCCGTGGCGTCGCCCAGCTCGCCCACGTGGAGGATGTCCGGCTCCGGGTACCAGCCGGGCTCACCGGATACCGACGGCCCGCCGAGCACCGTGAGCGCGCCCGCCGCCCGTGCCCGGCGCACGAGCGCGCGGATGCGTTCGCGCTGGACGTGCATCCCGGTGGTCATCACGACGTCGGCCCAGCGCAGGTCGTCGTCCGTCATGGGCCCGACGTTCTCGTCCACGAAGCGCACGTGCCAGTGCGCAGGAAGGTGCGCGGCCACGGTGAGGATCCCCTGGCAGGGCATGAACGCCTTCACGCCGAGCAGCGAGAACGCATGGTCGAAGGTGCCGAACGAATGCGTGTACGCGGGCGCGACGCAGAGAACGCGGAGGCTCACACGCTCTCGATTGCCCCGAAGGCACGCGCGCGGCGCGCAGCGGTGTCACCCCGATGACGAGACCGTCAGGGAGCGGGCGCGACGCCCGCAAGCGTGAGCGGCACTGGCTCGGGAAGCGGCTCCGCGAGCCGCGCGCCGCAGCGACGCACCGCCAGGTAGCCCAGTGCGCCCGCGGGGAGGGTGCCCCAGTAGCTGATCAGGCGGTACAGAAGGACCGCCGCGAGAACGTGCCGGCCGGCGGCTCCGCCGGCGGCGAGAGTGAGCGCCAGGCTGCCCTCGACAAGTCCGAGACCGCCCGGCGTGATCGGCAAGAACGCCACGAGCTGCGCCGCGCAGTACGCCATGAGGAACACGTCCCAGGGCGGCGTGCCTCCGACGGCATAGAAGGCGGCGGCGAGGCAGGCGGCGTCCGCCACCCAGCCGGCGAGGAAGAAGCCGCCGGCCGCGGCCGCGCGGCCGCGAGAGAGGCTGATGCCGGAGAGGCGCGCGCCCAGGTCGCGTCCCCGGCGCCCCACGAGCCGCCCGAGCAGTCCCCGGCGGGAAAGCACGAGCGCGGCGATGCCGCACAGCAAGGCCAGGCCGAGAGCCGCACAGGCGGCGAGCCGAAGGTCGGCGGCGGCGGAACCGCCACGGCTTCCGGCGATCTCGCTGCCGGCAATCGCGAGCACCGCCAGCGCGCCCACGTAGAGCAGCGAGCTCATGAGCAGCACCCACGCCGTCTCGCCGCTTCGCAGCTCGCGGCGGCGCAGCTCACGGAAGTTGAGGACGTTGGCGAGCACGTAACCCGCCGGAAGGAAGTTGCTGAGGCTCTGCGCCGCCACCGAGAGCGACGCGAGCCAGCGGATGCTGAGCGGCCGCCCCACGGCATGGAGGAGCCGGCGCTGACCGGTCGCGTACGCCACGTACGCGAGCAGCTCGCACACGAGAGCGAGCGCAATCCAGCCAACCAGCGGGTGCGACAGCAGCCGCGCCGCCTGCCCGAACTGGCCGTGCCCGCCGATCACGGCTCGCATCGCGAGCGCCGATACGAGCAGCCCGGCGAGCGCGCCGGCGGCGCGCCCGGACCTGCCTCTCATCGTTCGCACGGCGGCACCGCCACTAGATCGGCGAGTGTAGCCACGGGTTTAGCCGCGGCACAGGGGGTCAGGTCAGCGCGCCGACGGCGGCGTCCGACTCAGGCGCTGGCCGCCTGCGCCTCCGCCTCGGCGGCCTCGCGAACCTCCTCCACCCGCTCGATCGCCTGCAGCTCGCGGCACACGCTCCGGGTCACGAAGAACGCGATGAGCGGCAGCAGCCACACGAGCCCGCGGTAGATCCAGATCTGCTCCTGATAGCTCCAGCCGAGGAACAGGTAGATCCGGTCTGCCGCGCCGGCGAAGAAGATCAGGAACACCCAGAGCAGGAAGGCGACGCCGAAGGCGGTGCGCCCCGGAGCGTCGCGCGGGCGGTCGAGCACGTTGTGGAAGCCGCGGTCGCGCGAGAACCGTGCCTCGAGCCACGGCCAGGCCAGCAGCACGCCCATCACGATCAGCGGGAACAGCGCGCCGCCCCAGAACGGGTTGGGCACGAGCGTGTAGTTGCCGATCACGACGTCGAAGTGCGGGACGAGCCGCAGTGCGCCGATCAGCCAGCCCAGGTACCAGTCCGGCTGCGCGCCGTTCGTACCCTCGGCGAGGTGGTAGGGGCCCCACAGCCAGATCGGGTTGATCTGGACGAGCCCGCCGAGGAGGAGCAGGATCCCGGCCACTCCGAGCATCAGCCCCAGCGAGCGCGGCGCCTGCCCGGGGAAGGTGGGCACCCCGATGAGCCGGCGGTTGGTTGCGCGTTTCTCCTTGCGGAACTGCGTGTGGTGGCGCGAGGCGACGAGCGTGAGGTGGACCGCGATCATCGTCCCGATCAGCACCGGCAGGATGAACACGTGCGCGATGAACAGGCGCGACTCGAACGACGGGTCGCCCGGGTAGGGGGCGCCCCAGATGAGCAGGGCTAAGTTGCCGCCGATGAAGGGGAGCGACAGCGCCACGCCGTACCCGATCGCGAGCCCCATCCCAGACAGCAGGTCGTCCACCATCGAGTAGCCGGCATAGCCCTCGAGCAGCGTCGCGAACAGCATGAGGATGCCGATGATGTAGGTGAGCTCGCGCGGCTTGCGGAACGCTCCGGTGAAGAAGATGCGAAGCAGGTGGAGGACGATCGCCGCCACGAATATGTTGGCCGCCCAGTGGTGCGTCTGGCGGATCAGCAGGCCGGCCTTCACCTTGAACGAGATGTCCACCACGGACTTGTACGCCTCGCTCATCTTCTGCCCGCGGAGCGGCGCATAGGTGCCGTGGTACACCGTGTCCGCCAGGCTCGGATGGAAGAAGAAGGTGAGGTAGGTGCCGGTGGCCACCAGAACGATGAACGCGTACAGCGCCACCTCTCCGAGAAGGAACGACCAATGGTCGGGAAACAGGTAGCGCAGGGTGCTCTTGATGAACGGCGCGGCGCCGCTGCGCTCATCGAGGAAACGGACGGTCCGGCGGATCATCAGCGGTCCTGGGTGATCGGGCCCTTCATGCGCACGCCCCACCAGGACGGGCCGACTGGGCCGGAGAAATTGCCCGCCGCACGCAGGTGCCCGGCGCTGTCGATCAGCAGCGGGAGCTGCGGGAGGTTGCGGCCGGCGGGGCCGAACAGCACCTTGCCGCCCGCGGCGGGATCGAAGGTCGAGTAGTGGCAGGGGCAGACGAGCGCCGGATCCGGCTGCACGGGCGGGAACGTGGGCTTGCGGTAGAGGGCGATCGCGCAGCCCGCGTGGGTGCAGATCTTCGAGTACGCAAGGATGCCCTGCGGGGCCCAGTTGCGCCGCCCGCGCGGCAGCCTCAGGTCGCTCGGCCGTAGCCGCACGATCACCACGGGCGCGGCGATGTTGTCCCGGGCCGAGTGCTCGGGGTAAGCGGTGTAGAAGGTCTCCATCTCGATGTCGGAGGCCTTCACCGGCGCGCCGTCTTCGGTCACGAGGCGCTTGCCCCGCCGCCACGGCGTCCAGTTGAGCTCGAACGGGTCGAGCGCGGGACCGAACGAGATCGCCGGCGCGATGGCCGCGACTCCCAGCGCCCCGGCCGCCGCCCCGAACGCGCCCTGGACCAGCCGCTTGCGCGTGAAGCGGCTGCCGCTCTCGCGCACGATCTGAGTCACCTCGTTCTGTTCCTCCGGGTGCTCCGGCTCGGGGTAGTCCTCCTCGAGCTCCTCGGTCACGATGAGCCGCTTGCTGACGAGAACCAGCGCGAAGCCCATCAGGAGCAGCGATCCACCGAGCGCGATGCCCTCGTACTGCGTGCGGTTCGGCCAGCTGCCGGTGGCTAGCACCACCACGAAGCCGATCGCGAAGATCGCCGACAGGAGCAGCAGCCCAACGAGCGCCAGCTCAGCTCCCGGCGACTCCGAGCCCTCCTCCACGATGCGCTTGCGCCTGCCCTTTCCGGTGAGCGCGCCGATCACCGCCCCGAACATGAAGGAGAAGATCCTCAGCCGCCTCATGCCGTGCCCCGCAACCTCTCGCCGATCAGCACGCAGAGCGCGATCAGCGCAACCGCGGCGATGAACCAGGTGATCATCCCCTCCGGCACCGGGCCGATGTGCCCGATCCCCCAGCCGCCGATATCACGCGGCTGCTTGGAGGCTTCGATGTAGGCGATGATCGAGTTGAGCTGGCGGTCGGAGATGTACTTCTTCGAGAACTTGGGCATGAGGTAGGGCCCCACCCGCACCGCCTCGGCGATCTGTCTGGCCGTGTCTTCCTTGATGAGCGGCACGCGAGCGTCGGTCACGTACCCGCCCTCGGCCACCACCTGGTGGCAGCCGGCGCAGTGGCTCGTGAAGAGGTGCAGCCCCTCGGAGAGATTCCCCTTTTCCGGCCTGGGATGGGGGATTGGCGGCCCCTTCCCGAGCGACGCGACGTACTGCGTGAGAGCGGACAGCTCCCGGCGGTTGAAGAGCACGCGCGAGCGCCACGGCTGCTCGTGCGGGTTCGACAGCGGCATGAAGCCGGTTGTGAGATACAGGTCCGCCGCCTGAGCGCCCACACCCACGAGCGAGGGGCCCTGGCCCTTGATGTTGCCCGCGCCGCGAGTCCCGCCGGCCGTGGGTATCCCGCGCCCGGCTATGCCGTGACAGGAGGCGCAGTTGCCCGCGTAGAGCTGCGCTCCCAGGTCCTGCTGCGTCAGGTTCTGCTCGTTGTCGGGACGCGAGATCCCGCTCGGCAGCTGCCCGTAGGCGACCGCAGCGAGGGCGAGCGCCAGCAGAGTGGCCGCTATGGCGATCCGCGCTCGCCTCATTGTGTGTAGAGGTAGGCCGCGATGTCGCGGGCCTGCTGGGGGGTCACGCCGAGGTTGGGCATGATGCCCTGCGGCAGGATCGCCTGCGGGTTCTGGATCCAGCGCGCGGCGTTGGCGGGCGTGTTGGGCAGCTTGCCGACGATGAACGGGATGTTCTTCTTGAAGTTCTTAAGCGGCGGCCCGACGTGGCCGTCAGCCCCGGCAACGCCGCCGATCTGGTGGCAGGCGCCGCAGCCGTAGTGGGCGATGAGGTCGTGCCCCTGGCTCACGCTTGCGCCGGGAACGACCTCGGGCTTCGTGGCCGCTCCGCAGCCCGCGGCCAGAACGGCCACCAGCGCGAGAAGGAGTGTGGAGCGCCGCCTCATCCCTGGTGGCAGTTCGACAGGATGAGCGTGGCGATCCCGCTCATCAGGATGATCGCGAGGAACAGGGGGCTGATCACGATCCCGCAGATCGACATGAAGTAGATGCGCCCGCCGGGCGGCTCCGCGTCGATGTCGGCGTCGCGCACCGCGCGGTAAGCGAGCACGGAGGCCACGAGACCGGCGATGGCCAGCGCGCCCGCCAGGGATGTCGCGATCGCCGTATAGGTGTCGATCGGGACGTTCCAGCTCTTGCTCCCGATGCTGCAGCCCGCCTGCGTCACGCCGAAGCCGAACACGTGCTGGCAGGCCCACACGATGGGCGCCCCGAGCAGCCCCATCCACATCGTGAGCTCGAGTCTCCGGTTCGCCTTCATAGCGAGGGATAGATCTGCGTGAACACCACGCCGATGGCCAGCAGGTTGACGAAGTACCAGTAGTAGGTGGCCACGCGCACGCCGATGAGCCGGTAGTTGGTGATGCCGCCGAGCAGCTTGCCGAGCACCCATAGCTCGAGCAGCATTCCCACCACCACGTGCGCGTGGTGTGCGCCCAGGAGCGTGAAGTAGATGGAGGCGTAGGCGGTCTCATTCGGGGGGAACTTGCTGAGGTCGCTGAGGAACTCGTGCACCTGCACGCCGAAGTAGCCGCCCTGGATGAGGAGCGCGACGAAGAAGAGGATCCAGGCGAGGCGGGCGTTGCCGGCGCGCGCCGCGCGGCCGGCGAAGAACACGGGGATCGTGGTGGACACGAGGATCCCCGTGAGGATCAGCGGCAACGCCACCTTCGGGTCCTCCACGCCCTGCGGCGGCCAGTGCGGCGAGTTGAAGCGGAAGTACCAGTAGGTGGCGAACAGCGTGCCGAACAGAGCAGCCTCGGTGGCGATGAAGAGCAGCACGCCCCACACGCCGTTCGGCATGGCCACGCGCCTGCGCGCGACGCGCGCGGCGGTGGGTCCGCTGGTGGCCTCCATGCTGCGCGTGACCTCGCTCATCTATGCCTCCTGCGGCTCCACGCTGTGCCAGCCCATCACTGAGAGCGCGAACAGGACGCCGAAGACGGCCATGGCCACCAGATGGCCGGTGAGGATCATCGCGAAGATGCCGGTGATCATCAGCGCGGTGATCACGGGCCACGGCGAGTTCGACGGCATGTCGAGCACCTCGTCGAAGTAGCCGTCGAGCACCGTGCTGGCCGGCGTCTCGTGCCCCTGCTCGAGCACCATCTCCCCTCGGTTGAGCTTGTCGACGTCGTGCTCGCGGTCCTCCGGGTCCCACATCGGGTACGCGCTCGAGATCGTCGGGATGACCGCGAAGTTGTACTCCGGCGGCGGCGAGGGGATCGACCACTCGAGCGTGGCGCCGCCGAACGGATTCGGTCCCGCCGCCGGGCCGCGGAAGTAAGCCCACACGAGGGTGACCACCATCAGCACGAGGCCCCCCGCCAGGATGTAGGAGCCGATCGTCTCCGACAGGTTGTACGGCGCCCAGCCCACGTTGGACGGGTACGTGTACACGCGCCTCGGCATCCCGAGCAGCCCGACGATGTGCATCGGGAAGAAGGTGAGAGCCGAGCCGAGTGCCGTGACCCAGAAGCTCGCCTGCCCGAGGCGCTCGTTGTACATCCGCCCCGTGACCTTCGGGAACCAGTAGTAGAGCCCGCCGAGCAGCGGGAAGACGGCCGCCCCAAAGATGATGAAGTGGAAGTGCGCGACGACGAAGTAGGTGTCAGTCAGCTGCTGGTCGAACGGGATGGCCGCGAACATGATCCCGGACAGCCCGCCGATGATGAAGAACACGATGAAGCCGATGATCCAGAGCAGCGGCGTCTTGAATGTCGGTTTGCCGGTGACGAGCGTGGTGAGCCACGCGAACAGCTGGATCGCGCTCGGGATCACGACGATCATCGACGCGGCCGCGAAGTAGATCGTGGTGATCGTGGAGAGGCCGACGGCGAACATGTGGTGCGCCCACACGCCGAAGCCGATGAACGCCACCAGGATCTCGGCGAGCGCCACCATCGGGAACGCCACCATCCGCCTGCGCGTGAAGGTGGGGATGATCGACGTGGCGATGCCGAACGCCGGCAGGATGATGATGTAGACCTCGGGGTGGCCGAAGATCCAGAACAGGTGCTGCCACAGCAGCACGTTCCCGCCATGCCCGACGTTGAAGAAGTTGAACCCGAGCCGCCTGTCGAGCTCGAGGAACAGGCAGTCCACGCTGAGCGCCGGTAGCGCGAACACCAGCGCGAACGACACGGCGAGGAACGCGTAACAGAAGAGCGGCATGCGGTTGAGCGACATGCCCGGCGCGCGCAGCTTGAAGATCGTGACTATGAAGTTGATGGCCGCGGCGGTGGACGAGATCGAGTTGAAGATCAGCCCGAGCGCGTAGAAGTCGATGGCGGAGCCGGGGTTGAAGGTGCGCGAGGCGAGCGGCACGTAGTCGAACCAGCCGGCGTTCGGCCCGTTGCCGGTGACCACGCCCACGTACATGAAGAGGCCGGAGCCGAGAAACACCCAGTACGAGAAGGCGTTGAGCCGCGGGTACGCCATGTCCCTCGCCCCGATCATCAGCGGCAGCAGGTAGTTGCCGAACGCGCCTGTGGAGATCGGGATGACGAACAGGAAGATCATCGTCACCCCGTGCATCGTCATGGTGGTGTTGAAGGCCGCCGGCGAGAGCGTGTTGCCGTTCGGGGTGATGAGCTGCGTGCGGACGAGCAGCGCCTCGGTGCCGCCCGCCGCGAAGAACGCGAGCGACGTGAACAGGTAGAGGATCCCGATGCGCTTGTGATCGGTGGTGGTGAGCCAGCCGAGCACACCCGGCCGCTCCTCCCAGATCCGCTCGAGGCGGTGGATGCGGCGGATCGCCTCGGGCCTGGCGACCGTGGCCATCTACTTCA
The DNA here is from genome assembly GCA_035273245.1 of Thermoleophilaceae bacterium. Classification (GTDB taxonomy): domain Bacteria; phylum Actinomycetota; class Thermoleophilia; order Solirubrobacterales; family Thermoleophilaceae; genus JAICJR01. Next base: position 356 of record DATEPK010000035.1, on the reverse strand, counting down.
GCCCCTCGAGGAACGTGAGCAGACTCTGGAACTGCGGGCCGCTGAGGTTGAGCCCCGGCATCTTGTTGCCCGGCTTGATGTGCTGCGGGTCGAGGACCCAGCCGCCTAGGTAGCCCTTGCGGTTGGGGATCGTCAGCGCGGCGAGGGTGTTGCGCGTCTCGAGATGTGTGAGGTCCGGCTCGATCGTGCCCCTGGCGGAGGTGCCGCGGATGGTGTGGCAGCTCGCGCACTGCTGGGTGAGGAAGACCTGCTCGCCCGCCTTCGCCTGCGGGCTGGCCGGCGCAGCCAGCGGCTTCGCCATGTTCGCGAGCCAGGCCTTGAACTTGGCCGGCGGATCTGCGTACACCGCCATCGAC
>DATEPK010000034.1:0-6057 GCA_035273245.1 Thermoleophilaceae bacterium | reverse complement strand
CGAGTCGCCGTTGATCGCAACGCGACCGATGATCTCGCCGAACGCCAGTGTGACGATCGCGATGTAGTCGCCACGCAGGCGCAGGGTCGGTAACCCGATCAGCACGCCGAAGATCGCGCACACGATCACCGCCGCCACCAGTACGAGCAGGAAGTTGAAGTGGATCCCGGGCAGCTGGCCCGTGACCCCCGTGACGCCGATGTGAATGCCCTTGCCGTGGTTCACCTGCGCGTAGAAGCTCGATCCGAACCAGCCGATCGTGAAGGCCCCAAGGGCATAGAACGCGACGTAGCCGAGGTCGAGCAGGCCGGCGAAGCCCACGACGACGTTCAGGCCGAGCGCCATCACCGCGTAGGCGAGAGCTCGCGTTGCGTTGTCGATGAACGTGCCGCCGGCGGTGAAGAAGAAGGGCAGGACGATGAAGAACACGAGCGCGGCGACCCCGACCGCGCGCCTCACGTTCGGGTGAACGCCGTCCCAGGCGTCCCCGATGCTGCGGAAGAAGTCGCGGATGCCGCTCATCCGGCCTCCCGTGTCTCCTCGCCCAGAAGTCCCTGCGGCCTGAAGACCATGATCAGGATCAGGTACGCGAACACGATCGCGGGCGTCCAGGTGGAGTTGATCCGGTCGTCCGAGATCTGCTGGATGCAGCCGATGATCACGCCACCGAGGACGGCGCCCTGGAGGTTGCCGATGCCGCCCATCACCGCTGCCGTGAACGCGATCAGGCCGGCCTCGAAGCCCTGGTCGAAGCGGATCGTGGTGTTGTAGAGCGCGTAGATGAGGCCGGCCGCGCCCGCCATCAGGCCGCCGAGCAGGAACGTGAGCGAGATCGTGTGGTCCACGTTGATGCCCATCAGCCGCGCCGCCTCGGGGTCCTGCGCGGTGGCGCGCATCGCCTTGCCAAGCCTGCTGTTCTGCACGAATGCCACGAGCAGCAGCACGAGCGGGATGGTGATCCCGATCGCGAGCACGTCGGCGTTGATGATGTGGACGCCGCCGATGTTGAGCAGGATGTGCTGGGCGTCCACGAGGTCGTCCACGCCGTGCTGGGAGCCGCCGAGCCACTCGAGCCCGACGTTCTGGAGGATGAACGAGAAGCCGACCGCGGTGATGAGCGGCGCGAGCTTGGGCGCATGGCGCAGCGGGCGGTAGGCCACCCGCTCGATCATCACGTTGAGCGACCCGCACGCGATCATCGCGATCGCTCCCGCGACGATGAGGCCCCCGACCCGTCCGAGCGTGCCGGTGCCGAGCGTCACGCCGAGCGTCCCCCACATGCCGAAGGACACGAACGAGCCGATCATGAAGACGTCGCCGTGCGCGAAGTTGATCAGCTCGATGATTCCGTAGACGAGCGTGTAGCCGATCGCGACGAGGGCCCAGATCGCGCCGTTCGACAGCCCGTCCTTGAGGTTCTCGAGGATGTGGGAGAAGCCGTGGCCGTGGGCGAGGTCGCTGGCCATGAACGCCAGCGGCAGCGCAAGCAGAACGATGATCAGGCCATAGCGCGAGAGAAAGCGCTGTACCGCCTCGAACGGCGCGGCCCTCGTGGCCCTTACGGGAATGCTCGCGGCTTCCAAACCCCTCTCCGAGTCCGAGTGTAAGTCAAAGTCGGGGGGAGTGGGCACTGGATTTGTGCCCACTCCCCCCGCAACATCCGTGTCTTCTCAGCCCGCGTTGGGCTTGATCACGCGGCTGAAGACGATCTGGCCGTTCTTCACCGCGTACAGGCCATAGTCGGTGATCGACGTATCGCCGTTCTTGTCGATGCTGTACGTGCCAAGAACGCTCGGGAGGTTCTTGGTCGAGAACAGGGCGTTGATCACGTCCTGCCGGTTGTTGCCGTTCGAGCCGGCACGCTTGATGGCGTCGAGCGCGAGGCTCATCGCCGCGTAGCCGTAGATCGCGTACGGGTTGAGGTTGCCCTTCCCGTACTTGGACTCGTACTGCTGGAAGAACTGCTTACCGGCCGGCGGATAGCTGCCCGGATCCAGCGTGGCAACGGTGCACTGCAACTTGCTGTCGAGGCTGGTCGGAACGCCGCCCTCCTTCGGGCTGACCCAGCCGGACTCGCAGAAGCCGTCCGGCGCGTAGATCTTGGCGTTCGGAATGCCGGCCGCGATGTCCTTCGTGAGCTGCACGCCGTTGTTGTCGACGATGCCGCTCAGGAACACGCAGTCAACGCCCTTCCCGGCGAGCTTCGACGCCACCGAGCGGTAGTTCGCCGCCTTGGCGTCCCAGCCGTCGTTGCCGAGCGGCGGGATGCCCGCGGTCTTGAGCGAGTCGCTCGTGTTGGTGGCGAGGCCCTGTCCGTAGACCTCCTTGTCGTTCAGGATGTACGGCTTCTTGCAGCCGTCGGACTTCATGACCGTGGCCACCGCGGCGCCCTGGATCGTGTCCTTCGGCACCACGCGCACGTAGTTGCGCTTGCCGGTCGGGTAGTACTTCTCCGGCTCGCCCGGCGACGCGCCCGCCGCGTTCGAGGTCAGGCCCACCGCCGTGTTGGCGGGGCTGATCTGCGCGATCCCGGCACGGTTGAGAATCGGGATCGAGATCGCGCTCGCGCCCGAGTTGAACTCACCGATGTACGCGATCGTCGACTTGTCCTGGGCCGCCTGACGTGCGTCCGACGAGGTCTGCCCCGGATCCCACTTGCCCGTCTGGGCCGTGGAGTCGTCGAGCGACTTGTAGTTGATCGTGAATTGGCCCGCCTTGCCACCGGCTTGGTTCAGGGCGAGCTTGATCCCGTTGACCAGGGCCTCTGAATTGGTCCGGGATGCGCCCTGCAGCGGCAGGCTCGAGTAGATCGTCAGCGTCTTGCCGCTGGCGGTGCTACCGGTGCTGCTGCCGCTGCTTCCGCCGCCACAGGCGGCCACAAATACAGCCAAGCCGGCGACGAGCGTGCTGGATACAGCAAACCTACGTCCTCGCACGGACTGTCCCTCCTCTAAAAGAAACGAGCTCCAACTAGCGGCGCCATCCTAACCCAGGATCCAGCGGATTCCGATTGCGCCCACGCGATCTTCGGTTAAGCCTTTGTTGGCCTGTCTGTATGTTCCAGCGCCATGCGAGTCGGCGTCCTCACCGGCGGTGGCGACTGTCCCGGCCTCAACGCCGTGATCCGCGCGATCGTGCGGAAGGGCATCGATCGCTACGGGCACGCGATCGTCGGCTTTCGCGATGGCTGGCGCGGGCCGCTCGAGAACGCGTACACCGAGCTCACGATCGAGTCCACGCGCGGGATTCTGCCGCGCGGCGGCACCATTCTCGGCTCCTCGCGCACGAACCCGTTCAAGCACGACGGCGGGGCGGAGCGCATTCGCGACAACCTGCGCGGCCTGCACCTCGACGGCCTGATCGCGATCGGCGGCGAGGACACGCTCGGGGCGGCCGCCAAGCTGAGCGAGATGGGCATCAACGTGGTCGGCGTGCCGAAGACGATCGACAACGATCTTGGCGCGACGGACCTCACCTTCGGCTTCGACACCGCGGTTCAGGTGGCCTCTGACGCCATCGACCGCCTCCACACCACGGCCGAGAGCCACCACCGGATCATGATCGTGGAGGTGATGGGCCGGCACGCGGGCTGGATTGCGCTGCACTCGGGCCTCGCCGGCGGCGCCGACGTGATCCTCATTCCCGAGCGGCCCTTCGACATCGAGGAGGTGGTCCGCCTGATCCAGCGCCGGCATGCGCGCGGGCGCTACTTCTCGATCGTGGTCGCGGCGGAGGGAGCCACCCCGAAGGCGGGCACGCTCGAGGTGATGAGCCAGGGCACCGACGAGTTCGGCCACGAGCGCCTCGGCGGCATCGGCTACCTGCTCGAGCGGGAGATCGGCGCGCGCACCGGCTTCGACGCGCGGGCCACGGTGCTGGGCCACATCCAGCGCGGGGGCACGCCCACGGCGTTCGACCGTGTGCTCGCCACGCGCCTCGGCGCGGCCGCCATCGACGCGGTGAGCCAGGGCAAGTGGGGCCAGATGGCTGCCCTCAAGTCGACCAGGATCGAACTCGTGCCGCTCGGCGAAGCGGTGGCGGAGCTCAAGACGGTGCCGGCGGAGGAGTACGAGGCGGCCGAAGCCTTCTTCGGCTAGCTCCTGGCTCCTAGCTCTCAGCTGCTAGCAGCAAGGAGCAAGCAGCTAGGAGCTTTTTCCGGTAAGCCGCTCGATGAACGGCTTGACGGTGCGCACCGTTACGGCGATCACCACGACCAGCACCGTGACGAGGAAGGGATCGACGGGCGAGCGGCCCCAGCCGAGGGCAAAGCCCACCAGCCAGAAGGCCAATCCTGCCGTGAGAGCGATAAGCACACCCATGAGCGGCGAGGCAGATTATCGAAACGGCGCGACGCGTCAGCGCGGCGGCGATGCGAAGCGGCTGCGGACCTTCGTGACCGCGTTGAACGCCGCGAGCATCGCCTTCTCCCCGCCGGACCCGGTCTGAGGCAGCATTCCGAGCCCGCGGGCGAACGCCGCACCATCGTAATAGGCGGTGTTGCGGGTGATCTTGCCGTCCTCGACCTCGATGCAGTCGCACCCGCGGATCTCGACCCTGCGGCCGGTGGGCTCGATGCCCTGGAAGGGCACGCCGCGGAACGTGCCGGTGGCCCGCCACTGGATCGCCGAGGTGCCGGCCGTGGAGGTGGCCCCCTCGACGCTGAACTCGAAGTCCGGGAACGCGGCGAACAGCTCGCGGAAGAACTCCCGCACCTCGCCCGTGCCGCGCAGGATGCCGACCGGCGTGATGTCCTCGATCACGTCGTCCGCCAGGTGGGCGATCATCGCGTCGAGGTCGCGTGCCTTGACGGCCTCGAAGTAGCTGAGCGCGTGCTCCTCGGTGGACTGCGCCTTGTTCTTTCGCTTGGTGGTAGTGGCCATGCGAGCCACCCTACAACGCTGTGCGGCGGCTACAGCGCCGAGGCCAGCTCGGCCACCACGCCGGCCACGGCGTCCGGCCCGCCATCGCCCGCCGCGCGCACCACGCGGCTCCCCACGATCACGCCGTCGGCGATCTCCGCGACCTGCCGCGCGTGCTCGGCGGTCGAGATGCCGAAGCCAACCGCCGCCGGCACGCTCGCGGCGTCGCGCACGCGCTTCACGGTGTCGCGCAGCTCGGGTGGCAGCTCCGCGCGCTCGCCGGTCGTTCCCGCCACCGACACCGTGTAGACGAAGCCGCGCGCGTCCGCCGCGATCCGCGCGAGCCGCTCGGGCGGGGTGTTCGGCGCCACGAGAGGCACGAGGGCGAGCCCCTGGCTGTCGCACACCTCGCGCAGCCCGCCCGCCTCGTCGTGCGGGAGGTCCGGAACGATCAGGCCGGCGGCTCCGGCCGCCGCCGCCCGTTCCACAAACGCGCTGTCCCCGCCCGCGAGCACCACGTTCGCGTACACCATCAGCACCACCGGCACCTGGTCGGCGAGCGCCTCGCACACGCGCAGCACGCCGTGCAGCGTGGCGCCCGCCTTCAGCGCCTCGGTGGCGGCGGCGTGGATCACCGGGCCGTCGGCCAGCGGATCAGAGAATGGGACGCCGAGCTCGAGCAGGTTCGCCCCCGAGTCGATGCACGCCTCCCCCACCTCGCGGGAGGTGCCGAGATCGGGAAAGCCGGCCATGAGGTAGGGCATGAGAGCCGCGCTCCGCCCGTGCGAGGCGAAGGCGGCGGCGATGCGGTCACTCAAGCCCGAGCACCTCGGCGAGGTCCTTGTCGCCACGCCCCGAGAGCGTGACGAGGTCCGGGCCTGGCCCGGGATTGGCGAGCGCCCACGCGATCGCGTGCGAGGACTCGAGCGCCGGGATGATTCCCTCGAGCTTGCACGTGCGCCTGAAGGCGTCCACCGCCTCGGCGTCGGTCACCGCCAGGTAAGTGGCGCGGCCGGTGTCGCGCAGGTAGGCGTGCTCGGGCCCCGAACCCGGGTAGTCGAGCCCGGCCGAGATCGAGTGTGCCTCGAGGATCTGGCCCTCCTCGTCCTGGAGCACCGCGGACATCGAGCCGTGCAACACGCCGCGCGCGTTGGTGGTGAGCGGCGCGCCGTGGCGGCCGGTGTCGATCCCCTCGCCT
>DATEPK010000033.1:0-2905 GCA_035273245.1 Thermoleophilaceae bacterium | reverse complement strand
CGCCACCGGCATCGGCGGCATCCGCAGCGCGTTCGAGCCGCTGCCCGTCGGCAGCGCCCACGTGGCGAACACGAACAGCTACCGCAACCCCGAGTACCTCGACCCGGCGGAGGAGATCGCCAAGCGGATCGAGTTCGAGGGTCCGGACACGGTGGCCGCGGTGATCCTCGAGCCGGTGCAGAACTCGGGCGGCTGCTTCACGCCGCCGGAGGGCTACTTCCAGCGCGTGCGCGAGATCTGCGACGAGTACGGCGTGCTGATGATCTCCGACGAGGTGATCTGTTCCTGGGGCCGCATCGGCCACTACTTCGGCTGCGAGCGCTACGGCTACGAGCCCGACCTCATCACCACCGCCAAGGGCATCACCTCCGCGTACGCCCCGATGGGCGCCGTGATCGCCTCGGACAAGGTGTTCGAGCCCTTCGCGTCAGGCACCAGCATGTTCACCCACGGACTCACCTTCGGCGGCCATCCCGTGTCGGCCGCCGTGGCGATGGCCAACCTCGACATCTTCGAGGAGGAGGACCTGTGCGGCCGCGTGCGCGAGCACGAGGGCGAGTTCCGCGCGATGCTCGACGGCCTGAAGAACGACCTGCCGATCGTCGGCGACGTGCGCGGCGCCGGCTACTTCCACGCCATCGAGCTCGTGAAGGACAAGGAGACCAAGGAGAGCTTCAACGACGAGGAGTCGGAGCAGCTTCTGCGCGGCTTCCTCTCCGGCGAGCTGTACAAGCGCGGCCTCATCTGCCGCGCCGACGACCGCGGCGACCCGGTGATCCAGTTCTCCCCGCCGCTCGTGGCCGGACCCGAGCAGTTCGCCGAGATCGAATCGGTGATCCGCCCAGTGCTGACCGAAGCCTGGGAGCGGATCGTCAAGCACTAGGAGGCTGAGTTGCTCACAGTCCAGCGGCTCGTCCAGGACACCGGCCTGGAGCTGCTGACAGGCGAGGAGGCGGCGGAGGCCCCGGTCCGCTGGGTGCACATCACCGAGCTGCTCGATCCCACGCCGTGGCTCTCGGGCGGCGAGCTCGTGCTCACCACGGGCATCCAGCTCGACACGCCCGAGAAGCAGCGCGAGTTCATCGCGCGCCTCTCCGCGCACCACCTCGCCGGGCTCGGCTTCGGCACCGGGTTCAACCACGACGCGATGCCGGAGGCGCTGCTCGACGAGGCGCGCAACCTCGGCTTCCCCCTCTTCGAGGTGCCCTACGACCTGCCGTTCATCGCGATCACCGAGAAGGCGTTCACGCGCCTCGTGAACGAGCAGTACGAGGTGCTCCAGCGCGGCATCGCGATCCAGAAGCGGCTCGAGCGGCTGGTGCTCGAGGAGCGCGGCCTCGCCGAGGTGGTGAGGGCGCTGGCCGCCACGATCGGCGGCGCGGTGCTCGTGCTCAGCGCACGCGGCGAGACGCTCACCGCCAAGGCCTTCCGCCGCGAGCTCACCGAGGGGCAGCTCTCGGCCCTGCAGGAGGAGGTGGCTCAGCGCAGCGTGCACTCTGGCGCGGGACAAAATGGCACGCGTACGCAGCCCGTCACATTCGCCCCGGAGCATCCTGACCTCTCCGGGCGGGCGCTCGCGCTGCCGGTGGCCACGCGCGGAAGCGGCGCGCCGCAGGCGTGGCTCGTGGCCGTGCGCGACGCGGGCGGGCTCGGGGACTTCGAGCGGCTGATCCTTCAGCAGGCGGTGACGGTGGTGGCGCTCGAGCTGATGCGCCAGCGCGTGGTGCGCGACACCGAGCGCAGGCTCGCGGGCGACGTGCTCGCCGAGGCGCTCACCGGACGCCTCGACCCGGATGAGCTGGCGATGCGGCTGCGGCCGTTCGGCGTCGGCGAGACCGCGGCCGTGCTCGTGTTCAGCATGCAGGACCCGGCCAGCGGGGAGGCGTTCCTCGACCGCTTCATGGCCGGCGCGGGCGTGGGTGCGCTCGTGGCCGCGCGCGAGCAGCTCCTCTGCGCGGTGATCGACGCCCGCGACACCGAACCCCTCGAGCTCGCGGGCCGGGCGCGCGATGCGCTCGGCGCTGAGTACGGCGATGTGCGGGCGGCGGCATCCAGGCCGGCGCCCGCGCGCGCCCTGCGGCGCAGCTTCCACGAGGCGCGCTGCGCGATCGAGGCGTCCGTTCTGAACGGCGAGGCGGCGCCGCCCGTGGCGTCGTACCGCGACCTCGGCGCATTCCAGCTTCTGCTCTCGCTTCAGGACGAGGACGCGCTCCGCCTCTACTGCGACAACCTGCTGGGCCCGCTCGAGAACGGCGAGGGCGATTACGGCGACGAGCTGTTGCGCTCGCTCGAGGCGTTCATCGAGCAGAACGGGCAATGGGAGCGCGCGGCGCGGCAGCTGTTCTGCCACCGGCACACGCTCCGCTACCGGATCCGCCGCGTTGAGGAGCTGACCGGGCGCGACCTCAGCCGCGCCCGCGACCGGATCGAGTTCTGGCTCGCGCTGCGAGGGCGCGAGCTCGTGAGATGACCATCAATGGAGGCTTTTGAGAGATGAGGGTCGGAGTTCCGACTGAGATCAAGACCGATGAGTACCGAGTAGCGATCACGCCCGCCGGCGTGCGCGAGTTCGTGGAGCACGGCCACGAGGTGGTGATCCAGCGCGGCGCCGGCGACGGGAGCGTGATCCCGGACGACGAGTACGTCGCGCAGGGCGCCCGCATCGTGCCGGACGCGGACGCCGTGTTCGACGAGGCGGACCTCATCCTCAAGGTGAAGGAGCCGATGCCCGAGGAGGTCCAGAAGCTCCGCTCCGACCACACGCTCTTCACCTACCTGCACCTCGCGCCGGCGCCGGAGCTGACCCGCGGGCTGATGGACTCCGGCGCGACCTGCATCGCCTACGAGACGGTGGAGGACGCCCGAGGCCGGCTCCCGCTGCTTGCGCCGATGAGCGAGGTGGCGG
>DATEPK010000032.1:0-14353 GCA_035273245.1 Thermoleophilaceae bacterium | reverse complement strand
TCCACGAGCGAGTCCCGCCGCCGCTCGTTCCTCGACACGCCGCTGTCGCGCCGCCAGGTGATCGGCCGCGGGATCGGCGCGGGGATCGCGATCTACGCGGCGAAAGCCATGCCGTTCATGCGCATCCTCGAGGCCGCCGAGGCGCAGGCCGCCGCCGCGCCGGCCGCGCCGATCCTCGTCACGGTCTTCCTGCCGGGCGGGTGCGACCTGCTCGACACGATCGTGCCGTCGAACCAGTTCGGCCGCTACGCGGACCTGCGGCCCGGCCTGAAGGTCGACCCGCTCGCGCTCGGATCCACCGGCCTCGGTGCGAACCCGCACCTCGGTGACGGACTGAACGGCGGCGTGAAGGGACTCTTCGACGCGGGCAAGATCGGCCTTCTCCCGGGCATCGACTACGCGAACCCGGACCTCTCCCACTTCCACTCTCGTCACTTCTGGGAGACGGGACTGATCACTCAGAGCTCGGCCACCGGCTGGCTCGGCCGCTGGCTCGACCACGTCGGCTCGAAGGACAATCCGCTCCAGGGCCTGTCGATGGACGCGTCGCTTTCGCCGGTGATGCGCTCGGGCTCGTCGCCCGTGGCCGCGGTGTCCTCGCCCGATGACGCTCAGTTCTGGATCCCCGGCATGTGGGGCGACGCCTTCGAGTACGCGATGGAAACGTGGGCGCAGATCGCCTCCGCGCGTCCCTATGCGCCGGGTCCGGCGGCCGCCTACGCGGGCGCCCGCCAGGCGAAGAGCGTGGCGGACATCCTCGCGCCGTACGTGAAGGACGACAAGACGGGCACCGATCCGCTCGCCGGCTCGATCACGTATCCGGAGGGCGACCTCGCCGACAAGCTCAAGGCGCTCGCCGGGCTGCTGTCGCTGCCGCTTGGCACCCGCGCGGTGACCGTGGACGCGGACGGCGACTTCGACACCCACGACAACCAGGCCGGCGACCTCGGCGACGGCCTCTCGAAGGTGAGCGGCGCACTCGCCTCCTTCCAGGCGGACATCGAGGCCCGCGGCCTCGGCGACCGCGTGATCACGCTGGTGTGGTCCGAGTTCGGCCGCCGCCCGCAGCAGAACGAGTCCGGGGGCACCGACCACGGCGCCGGCGGCGTCGCCTGGGTGCAGGGCACGCGCGTGCGCAGCGGCGTGCTCAGCGACTACCCCGACCTGAACCGGCTTGACCGTGAGGACAACCTCGCTGTCACGGTCGACTTCCGCCGCGTCTACGCCAGCCTGCTCGAGCAGTGGCTCGGCACCGACGCCACTGCCGTGATCCCGAACGCCGGCGCCCTCGGCCGGCTCCAGCTGGTGGCATGAAGACGGCGTTCGCCATAGCGGCGCTTGCGGTGGCCCTCGCGGGCGGCCACGGGGCGCATCACGCGACGGCGCACAAGAGCAGCGTGGCCGTGGGCGTGGCCGAGCGGGAGTGGGGGATCTCGAGCTACCGGGCGAAGGTCAAGCCGGGGCGCGTGAACTTCAACGTCACCAACTTCGGCCAGGACTCGCACAACCTCCAGATCGTCGGCCCGCACGGCTACCGCAGCGCCGTGACCGCAGACATCCACCCGCACCACCACACCGTGCTCAGCGTGAAGCTCAGGCGGCCGGGCGTGTACCGCCTCATCTGCACGAAGCCCGGCCACGTGAAGCTGGGCATGCGCGCGACCATCCGCGTGAAGCGCTAGACCCGCGCCTCCAGCACCATGTTGAACGGCGTCTCGGCCGCCCGGCGGATCCGCGAGAAGCCTGCCTCCTCGAGCACGCCTCGCAGCGCGGCCTCGCCCGCCTGTGCGCCGAGTGCCGTGCGCGGCTCCTGCGAGAGCGCATTGGCCGTGCAGACCACCGAAGACGCCGAGTAGAACATCCGGCCCACCGGGTTGAGGTTGTCGGCGAGCGAGTCTCCGGCCATCGGCTCGACGATCATGTACGTCCCGTCCGGGGCGAGGGCCGAGGCGGCGTGCCGCGCGGCCCCCACCGGGTCGCCCATGTCGTGCAGGCAGTCGAAGTTGCAGATGAGGTCGAACCCGGTTCCGGCGAAGTCCTGCGCGCTAGCGACCTCGAACACGCAGCGCTCGCCCACCCCGGCCTCGCCGGCGAGCTGACGCGCTCTGGCGATCGACTCGCCGTGGTAGTCGTAGCCCACGAAGGCCGAGTTGGGGTATGCCTCGGACATGATGAGGGTGGAGGCGCCGTGGCCGCAGCCCACGTCCGCCACCTTCGCGCCCTGCTTCAGCTTGGCCTCCACGCCGTCGAGCGCCGGTATCCATTCCGCCGTGAGATGCATCTGGTAACCGGGACGGAAGAAGCGCTCGGTTCCGCTGAAGAGGCGCTGGTCGTGCTCATGCCAGCCGATGCCGTCCCCGCTCCGGAAAGCCTCCACGAAGCGGTCCTCGTCCGCCCACAGCGATGTCAGCAGATCGAACGCACCGAGCATGTAGAACACGCCGTCCTCGTCCGCCAGGGCGGCGGCGTGCTCCGCGGGCATGCGGAACCTGTCCTCCGCGGCGTCGTATTCCACATAGCCGGCGGCGGCCTGGCTCGACAGCCACTCGCGCACGTATCGCGGCGCGCAGCCGGCGCGTTCAGCCAGCTCATCGGAGCTGAGCCATTCGCCTCCCGCCATGGCTTTGTAGAGGCCGGTGCGCTCTCCGACGCGGGTCATGACTGCGCCTATGGCGGCGCTCATGTCACCGACCATCTGGCCAAGAAACTGCTCGAGGCGGGCCTCATCCAGCGACGGAGTGGACATTGCGAGTCCTCCTTTGGCGTAGGGCGGCGCCGACCCATGCGCGATCCTCTCACCACGACTCGGCGGCCGCAAGCCGTATGTGACCATTCGCATGTCCGGGAAGTATCCGCGCGTCCCATGCGTCGTTTTCGATGCAGGGCAAAACGAGCGAACGGACCAGGAGCCTGCGGTGAAACAGACGAAGCACCAGATTCCCGCCGGGACGGTGGTGCCGGAGTACCGGCGCACCGTGAACCGGCCAAAGCGCCATTCCGCCATCAGACGCTTCGCGAGCTACGGATTGCTGAGATGACCGTTGCCGGCGTGCGCGAGCACGTCGGGAAGCTGTCGCCGGGAAGAGATGTTCAGTTTGCGAAACGCGTGCCCCAGGTGAGTCTCGACCGTCTTCTCGGTCACGAACAGAGTTTGGGCGATCTCGCGGTTTGTGCCACCGGCCGCCGCAAGATCGGCGATGCGCCGCTCGCTGGGCGTGAGCGAGTCTGCTCCGGAGCGGTCGGTTTTGCGGGGACGGACGCCGATGGCGCCGAGCTCGGCGCGCGCTCGCCGCTCCACTCCACGAGCGCCGCAGCGAGCCGCGAGCTCCAGGCCCTCGAGTAGCGGCTCCCGCGCGGCCCTGCGCTGTCCGTTGGCGCGGAACGCGGCCCCAAGGTCTGTGAGCACGCGGGCATGCTCCAGCCGCGCCGACGAGGGTTCCAGCACCGCCACCGCGGCGCCGAGCCTCTCCAGCCGGTCGCTGGGCGGCCCGACGAGCGCGTGAGCGCGCAGCGCAATCCCGATGGCGCGTGGCGCACCGAACGCCTCCGCGCGGCGCAGCTCGTCGGCGGCCAGCGCGCGGGCCTCGTCCGGGCGTCCACGCTCTGCCAGCGACAGTGCCGCCGACGAGCGCCAGGCGAGTAACGCGGGGTTCTCTCCGCCGAACGCCCGGTCGTCGCTCCCGCAGGCGCACAGCTCCTCGACCGCGGCCTCGTGGTCGCCCGCCGCGGCGCGAAGCACGCCCGAGGCGTAGCGCAGCTGGGAGCTCGACGTGAAGTCCGCGTCGTAGCCGACGCCGACGCGCTCGATGAGCCGCCGCAGCGAGCCGGGCGTCTCGTCGCGGTCGAGGCCCGCGAGCACGGCCGCCGCCACCGCCAGGACGAGGAAACGGGCGCCGAGGAGATCGGGCGCGAGCTCGATCGCGGTCTGTGCGTCCGCCTGGGCGGCGAGCAGGTCACCGCGGCGCATCCCGATGAGCGCGCGAAGTGCCGAGACGGTCACGACCGTCAGCGCCGCGCCTGTGGTGCGCGCACGCACCAGGATGTCGTCGGTCCCCTGCAGCGCTGCGTCAAGACCGTCGGCCGCCGCGAGCGCGCCGAGGGCCAGGAGCGCCCAGTTCTCGCCACGGTGCGGCTCGAGCGGGAGCCCGGCCGCGAGCGCGCGGGTTGCGAGATCGACCGTTCTGGAAGCCGAGCCCAGGTGCAGCATTTCCTCCATGGCGAGCGTGGCCAAGGTCGTGGCCTGCAGGACATCTCGCGCCGGGCCGCCCGGATCTCGCAGCCTGGCGATCATCGCGTCGGCCCCGCGTCGCGCCGACGCCGAGGTGGAGCTGACGCCCAGAAGTGCAACCTCGATCAGCTCGCGTGCCGGCTCCCCAGGCGGAAGCCGCTCCTGCGCGCGGCGTAGCACCGCCGCTCCCTCGGCGGCGCGGCCGGCGAAGAAGAGAATCCCGCTGAGCTCGATTGCCGCCTTGGCGATCGCGGGCGGCTGCTCCCCGCTCTCGACCACCTCGGAGAGCGGCTCGATCGCCTCGCGCGCTCCCGCGCGGGCGTACGCCTGTCCCAGGTCGAGCAGAAGCGCGGGACGGTCCGCCTGCGCGGGAGGTTCCTCGAGGGCGCGGGAGAGGAGCGTGGCCGTGCCGGTTGCGTCGCCCAGCTTCCACGCCTCGTAGGCCGCTTCGTGCAGCAGGGCCACGGCCGCCGGGTCGCCCTCCGGGCCCGTGTGCATCACGTGCGCCGCCACCTGTAGCGGTGGTGCACCGCGTTCTCGCAAAATCGTCGCCGCTGCCTGATGGAGCCGCTGGCGCTCGGCGGGGGACTGGTCGCCGTATATCGCGGTTCGAAGGATCGGGTGAACGAAGCGCACGGTCCCGCCCGGCAGCACGACGCCCGCGGAAACCAGCGCCGTCATGGCCGCCTCCAACTCCGTCCCATCCAGCCGCGCCAGCAGCGCCGCGTCACCCACCTGCGCCCCGTCGTCGAGAACGCTGAGCGCACGGGCGAGCGCGCCGGCGGCCGCCGGCAGCCGCGAAAGCCGGAGCAGCACACCGTTCGCGACGCCCCGCGGGACGATTGACGCGACGTCCTCCGCAACCGCCGCGGTGGGCGCCAGGCCCCGGGCGGCCACTTCGTCCAGCAGCTCGCCGACCAGAAATGGATTGCCGCCGGTCACCCGGGCGCACGCACGCACGAACGCATCGTCGGGTTGGTCTGACAGGCGCGCGGTGATCAGCGCGGCCACCGCCGGCTCGGTCAAGGGTGCCGGGCGCAGCTCTTCGGTGCAGGGATCGGACACGAGGGTGGCCGCCTCGGGACTAAGCGCGGGATCGAGGGGACGCGTCGCCAGGACGAGGGCGAGCGGCTGCCCCTCGAGCCGGCGCGCGATGAAGGAGAGCGTGCGAGCGGACGGAGCGTCACACCACTGCAGGTCATCGACCACGATCACGGCGGGCGAGTCCGCGGCGAGGTTGACGGCGAGCCAGTACAGGCCGTGCTGCCAGGCATAGCTGGGATCAGCGGGACCCGATCCCGGCGCCGCGGGTGCGCCGGTGAGGAGGTCCTCCGCCAGTGCGGCCGCTCCCGCCAGCCAGCGGTCTCGCTCGGCGCTGTCCGCGTCGAGCAGCGGCCGCTCGAACAGCTGGCGGACGACACCGAACGGGAAGCCGCGCTCGAGGTCCGTCGCGCGAGCGTTGAAGAGCCGCAGGCCGAGGTCCTGCGCGCGTGCACGGGCCTCGTCCAGGAGGCGTGACTTACCCATACCGGGAGCGGCCTCGATCATCAGCGCGCGACCGTCGCCGCCGCTTGCCGCCCGCAGCCCGGCGGCGATGCGCTCGACCTCGTGCTCGCGCTCGAGCAGCGCGACCGGCCGAGCCACCGCTGACGTGTCCATGGGCTGACCGATCGTAAGCCCCCAAGGGACGCGAAGCAATGTTCAGGGGTCGATGTCAGGGGATGCGCCCGATGTGCGGAGCGTTCGCCGAGCCGAGCATGAGCGGATGGCCACGCCCCGGACAAGACGTCTCGATCCAGCCGCGATCGGCGACCACCTGGACCGTCTCTACCGCGTCGCGATGGCGCTCTGCGGCTCGCGCGAGCGCGCCGAGGACCTCGTCCAGGACACCTACGTGCGTGTCCTCTCAAAGCCCCGCTTCCTTCGGAACGACGACGACCTCGCCTACCTGGTGCGTGTGCTGCGCAACATGTTCATCAGCCAGCACCGCCGCGACAGCAGCAGGCCGGCCCTCGCCACCGCCGGGGAGCTCGACCGCTTTGAGGATGCGACGGCGCCGCCGCCGGACCAGGTCTTGGAGTCGCGGCTCGTCTACAAGCACATCGCGGCGCTCCCGCCCAACTTCCGCGACGCGCTCGTCGCCGTCGACGTGGCCGGCCTCCGGTATCGCGAGGCGGCCCATGCACTGGGCGTTGGCGAAGCCACTCTCACGAGCCGGCTCTTCCGGGCGCGTCAGCGCGTGGCCGAGGCACTCGCACCTGACGCGCCGAAGCCCGGAAAGGTTTGTGAGGAGGCGTGCGTCCTTGTTGCGGACCCCACCCTCCACAGGAAGGACGCAGCATGAAAGCTCCACTGATACTGGCCACGCTGGGAGCGACGCTCGCCGGCTTTGGCATACACGCCTTACCTGCGCACGCCGCGGTGAGCTCCGCGAACATCGACGGCACGACCGCGACGCTCAACCTCGACGGCGCGGACGACAACGTCACGGTTTCCGTGGCCGGCGGCCTGCTCGTGCACGGCCAGACCACGGGCGGTCTCGCCGGCGCCTCCGACTGGGACAGCGCCACACCCGGCAACCAGACCGTGCCCGCGAACGGGACGTTCTCCGTGGTCGTCAATGGCGGCGACGGCAACGACACGATCACGGTGCTGGCCAAGACCACCGAAGTCGCCGGCGTGGTGCTGGACGGCGAGGGCGGCGACGACGTGCTCACGGGTGCCGACACGGCGGACCTGCTCAACGGAGGCGCCGGCAACGATCGCCTCATTGGGGCGAAGGGTGCCGACATCATGGCCGGCGACGACGGCAACGACACGCTCGTCTGGAACAACGGCGACGGCTCGGACAACATGGACGGCGGCAACGGCAACGACACCGCCGAGGTGAACGGAAACGCCACGCTGGGCGACACGTTCAGAATCGCTCCGGACGTGCAGGCCGGACGCATCGTGTTCGAGCGCGAGAACCTCGTGCCGTTCACGCTTCAGACCACGACCGAGCATTTCCAGGTGAACGGCCTCGGCGGAGACGATTCGCTCACGTCGATCGACGGCGTGGGAGCGCGCACGCTGCTCTCGGTTGACGGCGGTGCCGGCGACGACGACATCAAGGGCTCTGACGGACCCGACCTCATCACCGGAGGCGAGGGCAACGACATCCTCGACGGAGGCGCGGGTGACGACCGCATCGTCGGGGACCGCGGCAGCGACACCATGAGCGGTGATGCGGGCGACGACACGCTCGTGTGGAACAACGGCGACGGCACCGACGTCATGGACGGAGGCGACGGCAGCGACGACGTCGAGGTCAACGGCTCTCCGACCGGCGGGGACGTGTTCAATGTCAAGCCGAACGGGGCACGCGTCGCCTTCGAGCGCCCGAACCTCGTCCCGTTCTCGCTCGACATCGGCTCCAGTGAGACGATGCACGCGAACGGCCTCGGCGGCGAGGACGCGATCACCGTAGGAGATGTCGGCGCTTTCCAGGTCACGGCCGACGGCGGCCCGGGCGACGACACCCTTACGGGTGGGAGCGCCTCGGAGACGTTCCTCGGCGGATCGGGCAACGACACCATCAACCCGGGTGGCGGCCTCGACGTCGTCTCCGGCGACGGCGGTGACGACACGGTGAACGTGCGCGACAACACCGCCGACGTGGCGCGCGGCGGCGACGGCAACGACGCCGTTGTGGCGGACACGCCGGACCTCGACATCCTCGACGGGTTCGAGACCGTCGACCGCACGCAGGTCGACCCGCCGGCGCCCGTGGACACCGCCACCCGCCCGGTGAAGATCGGAGGCGGCACCGTGAAGGTGAGCAAGTCCGCACGAACAGCCGCGATCAAGGTGAGCTGCCCGGCCGGCTCGCCTGGCAACTGCACCGGCGCGCTCACGCTGCGCACGGCCCACCACGTTCACGTGGCCGGCCTGAGCGTGGTGCTCCAGCTCGGCAGCGCCCGCTTCGACGTCAGTGCGGGGGCCTCGAAGGTCGTCAAGGTGAAGCTGGCCAAGGGCACCGAGCGCCTGGCGGACCGCAAGGGCCACCTCAAGGCACTCGCGATCGCCTCCACCGGATCGTCGGGCAGCATCGCGACAACCACCCAGGGCCTCACACTCGCACTGGGTACAGCGAAGAAGGCCCACTAGTGCAAAGGCCTCGGCCGCGCCTGCCGGCGCGGCCGGGGCCTGCACTTCCGCACCTCTGCAATATCCTCAGCGAGGCAAGAAACCGAGTCCGAGGGAGTCCCGAATATGACGAGCGAGGTCCAGTCCGGCCTCGAGGGCGTAGTCGCCTTCGCCACAGAGATCGCCGAGCCCGACAAGGCGGGCGGTGCGCTCCGCTACCGCGGCGTCGATATCGAGGAGCTCGTGGGGAACGTGCGCTTCGAGAACGTCTGGGGTCTCCTCGTGGACGGCACCTTCGAGCCCGGCCTGCCGCCGGCCGAACCGCACCCGCTCACCATCCGCTCCGGCAACGCTCGCGTTGACGTGCAGAGCGCGCTCGCGATGCTCTCCCCGGAGTGGGGGCTGCAGGAGCTCATCGACATCTCCGACGAGCAGGCGCGCCAGGATCTCGCGCGCGCGTCGGTGATGGCGCTCTCTTTCGTGGCACAGTCCGCCCGCGGCGCCGGCAAGCCGCCGATCCCGCAGGCCGAGGTGGACAAGGCGAACAGCATCCCCGAGCGCTTCCTCATCCGCTGGCGCGGCGAGGCCGATCCGGATCATGCGAAGGCGATCGACGCCTACTGGATCTCGGCCGCCGAGCACGGAATGAACGCGTCCACCTTCACGGCGCGAATATGCGCCTCCACCGGCGCGGACGTGGCGGCCTGCCTGTCCGCGGCCGTAGGTGCCCTCTCCGGTCCGCTGCACGGCGGCGCGCCGTCGCGAGTATTGAAGATGCTCGACGACGTGGAGCGGGCCGGCGACGCCGACAAGTACGTGAAGGACCTGCTCGACCGCGGCGAGCGGCTCATGGGCTTCGGCCACCGCGTGTACCGCGCAGAGGACCCGCGCGCGAAGGTGCTTCGCCGGACCGCCAAGGAGATCGGCGCGCCGCGTGCCGAGGTGGCCGAGAGGCTCGAGGAGGCGGCGCTCAAGGAGCTCGAGGCGCGCAAGCCCGACCGCGTGCTCGCCACGAATGTGGAGTTCTGGTCAGCCGTTGTGCTCGACTTCGCCGGCGTGCCGCCGGATCTCTTCACGCCGATGTTCACCTGCGCCCGTGTGGCCGGCTGGTCGGCGCACATTCTCGAGCAGAAGCGCGAGGCGCGGTTGGTCAGGCCGACCGCGAAGTACGTGGGTCCCGGCCCACGCTCGGTCGAGGAGGCCGAGGAGGCGGCTAAGGCCGCGTAGCGAGAAGCTCGGCGAAGCGGGCGGCGCCGACGTTGCCGCCTGACAGGACCACGCCCACCGTTCCTTCCGCATCCACCTTGCCGGCCAGCAGGGCGGCAATGCCCGCCACCCCGCCGGGCTCGCCCACGAGCTTCATGCGCTCGAACAGGAACTTCATGGCGTCGATCAGTTCGTCGTCCGTCACGGTCACAACGCCGTCGAGCAGCCGCCGGTTGTGCTCGAACGTGAGCTCGCCCGGCTTCGTGATCTGAAGCGCATCGGCGATCGTCTTCGGCACCGGTATCTCCAACCGCTCGCCCGCGTCGAGAGAGCGGCGAGTGTCGTCGCCGGCCTCGGGTTCCACTCCCACCACCCGGGCGCGTGGGGCCACCACGGTCGCGCAGCCGGCGATGAGCCCGCCTCCGCCCACCGGCGTCAGCAGCAGATCCACCTCGCCCGCTTCGTCGAGCAGCTCTAGCGCGGCTGTGCCCTGCCCGGCGATAACCAGCGGATCGTCGAATGGCCGCACCAGCGAGAGCCCGCGGTCCTCTGCCAGCCGCCCGCCGATCGCCTCGCGGTCCTCGGTGTAGCGGTCATACAGCACCACCTCGGCGCCGTATCCGCGCGTCGCCTCGAGCTTCAGGGCCGGCGCGTCCTGCGGCATCACGATCGTGGCCTGCGCCCCGAGAAGCCGTGCCGCGAGTGCCACCGCCTGGGCGTGATTGCCCGAGGAGAAGGCCACCACGCCGCGCCCGCGCTCCTCGTCGGAGAGCGACGAGATCTTGTTGTACGCGCCCCGGAACTTGAAGGAGCCCGTGCGCTGGAAGCACTCGGCCTTGATCAGCACGCGAGCACCCACACGCTCGTCAAGCGTGTGTGAATGGAAGACCGGGGTGCGGTGAGCCACGCCTTCGAGGCGCTCCGCCGCCGCCCGAACGTCATCGAGCCCGATCACGGCCCCGACGATAATCGGGAGAGGCCCCGGCCGCAGGGCGCGGCCGAGACCTCTCCGCGAAATCCGTCAGCCGGTGAAGCGCGGCGCGGCGTGGCGCCGTGGCTTGGCGGCCGCGCAGCGGACGATCGTCTTGCGCACCGTGGTCTTCTGACCGCGGTTGTCGATCGCCACCGCGGTGAGCCTGTGACGGCCGGCCCCGAGCTTCTTCGCGTTCACCTTCACGGTGAAGCGGCTCTTGGTCGTCTTCGCCAGGCGCTTGCCATCGAGCGAGACCGTCACGCTCTTCACGCCGGCGGGAGCCGTGATCGAGAAGCGCACGTGGACCGTCGCCGAGCTCACGCATGCCCGGCGCACGCCTGCCACGCCGACCTTCGGCGCGGCGAGGGCAACGTCGTCGTTCACGATGGTGCCCGTGCCGAAGCGGCCGATCGCGTACGGCGCGGGGGACGGCCCGGTTCCCAGCCCGAGCCCGAACGTCTCGTTCGGCTCCACCACCGTGTCGCCGATCACCGGCACGGCGAGGCTGAGCGCGTTGTCGGTGCGCTGGAACGTGAGGGCCCCGGCAGTCGCCGTGTAGTCGGAACCAGCCGTGGCCGTGCCATTCGCCGTGGCGTAGCCCACGTGCAGCACCTCCGAGTGGTTCGACGACGCGGTGACCGCGAACGCCGCCGGCGTGGTGCCGGAGTTGCCCTCGGTCACGCTCACGTCACCCGCATTGATCACGGGCAGGTCGACCGACCGTCGCAGCACGTCCTGCCAGCCGAAGTCCTGGCCGGGCTGTGTGCCGGTGGGCACGCCTCTGTGCATCTGGCGCGAGGCACCGTCGAACACGGGGCCGGATCCGAGCGTGGGATTCGGAGGCGTCGAGTCGTACCAGTCCCAGCCGAGCATCGTGATGCTCCCGTCGCCGAACGGGATGTCCACCACAGCCGCAAACCCGTCGGCGTCGCTGTAGATCGCCTTCGCGCCGGTGGGAAGTGTGGTCGGGTCAATGTCGCCGGTGCCGTTGTTGTTCGGGATCGAATCCGGTCCGTCGGCCCACTCGGTGCCGGCGGCGGCCGCCGTCTTGTTGTAGACGTCCGCTTCGCGACCCTCGTTCATGTTGAAGCCGAACACCTGGTTCACGAACTGGGTGTTGCAGAAGTTGCGGCCGACCGACATCACCACGAGCTGTCCGCCGGCGGAGACGAAGTTCTTGACCACGTCGCGGCCGTCGGCGCCCATGTCGTCGCTCAGGCACGGCGGCCCTCCCTCGTTTTCCTGCTCAGGAATCACCAGTGAGTCCTGGCCGGCGAGCGCCGCGGTGAAGTCCGCGGCCGTTGTGCCGGTGAAGACGTTGACCGTCTCACCGAACGACTGCAGGGACGCGATCGTGTTGGGTCCCTCCGCCTCGAAGAAGGAGTTCTGTTCGTTGTCCACGTAGCTGCCGTTGTCGAACACGGCGACCTTGCCGGGCTGGGCGTGCGCCACAGCGGCAAGGGCAAAGAATGCTGCGAGTGCCAGTAAGAGCGAGAGCGCTCTGGGGGGTGCGAGCCTCATGAAATCCTTTCTGGGCCTCCCAGCCGTCGCTGGGACGATTAGAACCCGAGACGCGGCGGAACGCAACCGCTCAGAGCGGCTGGCGGCCCGCGAAGCCCGCGTCGAGGTCGTGCCAGAAGGCGATCTCGTCCTCCTCCTGCTCGACCCAGCAGAGATACACCTCGCGCCCGTCGCGCATGGCAGGGAAATCGACGAGACCGCGCTCGAGATCCCGCAACACGATCTCCATCTCCTGAAGCTCGGTCAGTGCCGCCCGCAGTTGGAGAAACCCCTCGGACACCACCTTGCCGGGCGACCCGCCGCCGTTGCCGGGCGACGCTTCCGACAGCGCCTCGCGCGCCTCCTCCTCGTTCAGCAGCGAGTGGGCCACGCGCAGCCGCTCGAGCCGCTCGCGCACCCAGGGCATCGCGGCCGTGGCCTGGTCGAGCGTGTAGTGGCGCTGGTGGTTCACTCCTCGCGCAGCCCCTCGATGCGCCGCTCCACGAGCTCGCGCACCCGCGGGTCCACCGACTCGTCCGCAGCCGCCTCGCGCGCCTCCTCGAAGGCGGCGAGCGCCTTGGCGCGGTCGCCGCCGTGCTTCAGCAGGTTGTCGCCGCGCAGCAGCAGGTTGCGGACGCGCTCGGCGGGTTCGCGTTCGGTGCTCACGCCGCCGCGCGGGCGCGCGCCGCCTCGTCCAGGCGCTCGTGCAGCAGCGCCGAATCCGCCTCGGACACCGCCCGCAGCTGGCCCTGGAAGGCGAGCGTCCAGTGCTCGAGCGGCCACTTGCGCACGTGCTCGAGCTCCGGAGCGAGCTCTTCAGCGGGCACGTAGTCATCCTCGTCGAGGATGAGCACGGGCTCGGTCTCGAACCGCCACGGATACGGGTCGACCTTGCCCGGCTTGCCGGGCCAGATCTTCTCGCGGTCCTCGTACATCTCGCCGGTCACGCGCACGATTCCGCCGAACGCCTTGATGCGGGTGAGGTAGAAGACGATCTCGTCGCCCGGCTCGATCTGCTCGGCCATGTTCCGGCGGTGCTCCTTCATTCCGATCACGCGAAAGCCGTACTCCGCGGTGGCCGCGAAGTTCTCCGGCGAGCCGGTGAGAATCCAGGTCTTCGGGGCCACGAGCGAAGGGTAACCGCCGTGCCCACTGGTAGGTTCTCCCCGGGATGTCCGAGGATTTCCAACCCATCCAACCGGGCGAGGTCGCATTCCGCCTCGACCTCACGGCGGCCGAGCTGAAGGTCACCCACACCGCGCTCAAGTCACTGCTCGACGACTACGGGCACGACGAGCAGGACGTGATCAAGGTGATCCAGACGGTGATCGGGAAGTTGCCGGACGAGCACTCGATCCGGGCGATTGACCTGAAGCACGAGGCGGCGAGAGAGGTGAGGAGTAAGGAGTAGGGAGTAGGGGGCTAGTCAGCCCACCAGTCGCGCGTGCCCTCGACGTCTTCGCGCGGAGCGTCACCGAGATTTGGCGCGCCGATGACGAGCAGCTCGAGACCCTCCGGCCCGGCCTCGTAGCCTCGCCACGTACCCGGTGGGACGCGCACCGCGTCCCATTCATCGAGGTCGACGATCTCGTCGTCGAGCTTCATCCGACCGCTACCGCGCACGACCACGTACACCTCCTCCTGGGTCTTGTGCGTGTGGCCGTACGGAAAGCGATAGCCGGGCGGGACGCGCTGGTAGGTCAGGCCGGATTCCTCGAGCTCGAGCGCCTTCGTCGCCGCGCGGAACTCCAGGTCCGGCGCGCCGTTGAAATTGGACCCGAGGTCCTCCAGGTCCGCCCTCAGGTTCTTGAGCGTGAACGGCACGGCGGCGTCGCTCAGCCCACCGGGACGGCGATGGGTTCGAGCCATTCCGTCGGCAGCACCGCCGGGGTTCTGCCGGGGAAGTGCTTGACGATGCGGGTCGCGAGCTGGCCCGCTGGTCGGCCCTCGATCGCCGGCCGCAGGTCGTCGAGGCTCATCGCCAAGCGCAGGCTCGGGGCAATCTGGAGGTCGGCCGCATTCGCCGGCTCGCCCCCGAGGACGCCCTCCGCTATCCAGTCGTCGATTCGCTGAAGCATGCTGGGGAAGACAGCGATCGCGCGGCGGACGTTCTCGTCCGTGGCTCCCCGGGATCGGGCATCGAGTGCGATGAACGGACCGGCGGTCGCGGCGGCGACGCGATGCGGCATCCCGATCTTCGAGCCCTCGAGGTAGCCGAAGAGGCCGCTGCTGTCCTTGCGAGCGGACCAGAGGAAGATCTCTCGGACCCTCTGCTGGAGCTCCTCGTCGCCCCATCGCTCGGCCTCCTCCACGGCCCG
>DATEPK010000031.1:0-3266 GCA_035273245.1 Thermoleophilaceae bacterium | reverse complement strand
GCCTGAGCCGGACAGGCCGCTCTACCGCACGCGCAACGAAGAGCGGCTTCCGCCCCGGGCTCGCCTCCGTCCGCGCCGCCTCGAGCACGCCGACGTTCGTCGGCCGCCGATAGCGTCCCGACTTGCGCGCGCTACCCCAGCCGGGGTAGCGTCAGCAAGATGACACGAGCAGCGGCGCCACGCCTCACCGCAGTCCTGATCGTCTTCGCGCTGCTCGCGCTCGCGCCCTCGGCCAGCGCGTTCATCTACTGGGGCAACACGGGCTCGACCATCGGCCGGGCGAATCCGGATGGCAGCGGCGCGGTGCAGAACTTCATCACCGGTGCGAACCAGCCGTGCGGAGTGGCCGTCGATACCTCACATCTCTTCTGGACGAACGATGCGGGCGCCAGCATCGGACGCGCGCTCCTCGACGGGAGCGGTGTAGCTCAGGGCTTCATCGGTGGAGCCGGCGGCAACCCCTGCGGCGTGGCTGTCGACTCCGCCCACATCTACTGGACGGACACGCAGCCGACAGGCTTCCTCGCTCGCGCGAACATTGATGGGAGCTCGCCCGATACGAACTTCATTCCGTCGCTCAACTATCCGTGCGGCGTGGCCGTGGACAGCCACTTCATCTACTGGGCGAACCGGGACGCGAACTCGATCAGCCGCGCAAATCTCGACGGCAGCTCGCCGGATCCCAACTTCATCACCACAGGCGTGACCAAGCCCTGCGGTGTGGCCGTTGACGGCTCGCACGTGTACTGGGCGAACTTCGGCTCGACGACCATCGGCCGTGCAAACCTCGACGGCAGCTCGCCGAACGGGAGCTTCATCACGGGCGCGAGCGCGCCATGCGGCGTCGCGACCGACGCGACGTCCGTTTACTGGGCGAACTCGAGCGCGAACTCGATCGGCCGGGCGAACCTCGACGGCAGCGGCACGAACCAGAGCCTCGTCACGGGCGCGAACATCCCGTGCTGGGTGGCCGCTGACGTCCCCGTCCCTCCACCACCACTACCGCAGCCCCTGCCAGTCGTGCCGGCGTTGCCCAACCTGGCGATCACGAACCTGAGGTTGCACCCCAGCAGGTTCCCGGCCGCAAATGCGGGAGACAGCATCGCCCGCAAGCGGAGAAGGGCGACCGGCACGACGGTGAGCTACAAGGACTCGCAGGCGGCCACCGCGCACCTGACGGTCCTGAAAGCGCGGCGGGGAGTGAAGGTCAAGGGGAAGTGCGTGGCCATGCCGATCCGTAAGAACAAGACGAAGGGCACGCACCGGCGGTCGTTTAAGCGCTGCACTCGCTACGTCACGGTCGGAAGCTTCACGCACACGGACACCGCCGGGCTGAACACCTTCCACTTCACCGGTCGCGTTGCCGGAAGGAAGCTGCGGTCGGCGCGCTACCGGCTCGTCGCCGTGCCCGTGCTTGGCACGCGCACTGGCAGCTCCGACTCCGCGAGATTCCGCGTCTCCCTCTGAGCGCCGGCCGGGCGCCGCTCGCGCATCACCACGCGAGTGCCCGTCTTCGGCACCATCGTGATGCCGCGGCGCTCCACCTGCTCGCCCGTGTCGCCCACCGGCTCGAGCCGCGTCCGTTCGATCACGCGCCGGATCACCACGCGCATCTCGAACAGCGCGAACGACGCACCGAGGCAGCGGCGCGTTCCGCCGCCGAACGGGATCCAGGTGTAGGTGTCCGGCGGGCCCTCCTCGAGGAAGCGCTCGGGGCGGAAGTCGCGCGGCCCGGGGAACATGTCGCCGCGCGCGTGGATCACCGCGATCGACGGATTGATCTCCGTGCCCTCCCGCAGCGTGTAGCCGCCGAGCTCGAACGGTCCGCCGCGCACCACGCGCCCCACGCCGGGTATCACGGGCCGGACTCGCAGCGCCTCCTTCGCCACGGCGTCGATGTACTGGTCCTCGCCGTCTTCAACGGCGCGCTCCAGCTCGGTCCGCACGCGCGGCGTGCGCAGGATGCGATCAAACGCCCACGCGAGACCCGTGGCGGTGGTCTCGTGTCCCGCCACGAGCAGAGTGACGAGCTGGTCGCGCAGCTCCTCGTCGGTCATCGGTGCCCCGTTCTCGTCGCGCGCGAGAAGCAGCATGGAGAAGACGTCTTCGCGCTCTTCGAGGTCGGGCGCGTCTCGCCGGCGGGCGATCTCGTCGTAGATCAGCTCGTCCACGAGCCGCCGCCGCTCCTCGAACTGGCGCACCGCGCGGTTGTTGCCGAGCTTTGGCATCAGCACCATCATCAGGAGCCCGAAGCGGTTCGCCACCGGCTCGATCATCTGCCGCAGACGCAGCTTGAGCTCGTCCTGCCGCGGCCCGGCCTCCACGCCGAACACAGCGCGCAGGATCACGTCGAGCGTGAGCTGCTGCATCCACGGCAGCAGCGCGAACTCCTGGTCGAGCGGCCACGAGTCGATCGCGCGGTCGGCCGCCTCGCGCATCACCTCCTCGTAAGCGCGCATCCGCTGCCCGTGGAACGACGGGAGCATCAGGCGCCGCTGGCGCAGGTGCTCATCGCCGTCGAGCAGGAGCACCGACCTCATCCCGAGCGCCGGTCCAAGTACCGCGTTCGCCTCGCCCGCGCGCAGGCGATCGGGAGGCGCTCGGAACACCTCCTTCACCAGCGCCGGGTCGAACACCATCACGAAGTTGGGGTCGAACGCCGTACCGAGCTGAACGAGCGGCCCGTAGCGGCGGTGCATGCGTGCGATGAAGCGGCGCGGGCCGAACAGGAAGAACGCGGTCTGGACGAAGCGGGGGAGTCTGGGCCCGGGAGGCGCTCCGTTCATGACGAGATCTTCGCAGCCCGCGCTAGTCCGGCACGACGCTGACCGTGCCCTCGACGCGCGAGCGCTCGAGCGCGAGGCGGAAGTCCACGCGCAGCGCGTTGCCCGCCTGGTCTCTCAGCTCGGCGACCACCTCCGTGTTCTCGAGCGAGACCACGCGTCCCTGGTAGCGGGTGGGGTCCGAAGTCGGCCCGAGCGTCACCTGGCTCTGCTGCACGGAGATACCGCCGCCGGGCAGCGGCTGCCCGTCGAGCACGATGTCAGCGGCTCCCTGCGCGCCACCGGTGAGCCGCAGGGCGATGTCCAGGTGCGCGCCGCCGGAATCGTCATCGCTCTCGGTCTGGTTGCCCCCGAGGTACGCGCTGAAGGGAGGGGAGAACACGTCCGGCTGCGTCTGGGCGGCGGGCGTGACGTTGCTCACCGCGAGCAGCCGCGCCGGGGTGCCGGCGCGGCGCGCCCAGCCCTTCGCGAGCGGACCCTGCG
>DATEPK010000030.1:0-3350 GCA_035273245.1 Thermoleophilaceae bacterium | reverse complement strand
GTCGGCAACAACTGGCTCGAGGCGAAATAAGCCCACTGGAAATCCGCCGCGCCGCGGGTTATCTTCGCCTCATGTACACACGCGCGACCGTCATCAGGCGCTTCGAGGACCGCATCAACGACGGGCTCACGCAGCGAGCGCGCCTGCGCGCGACCATCGCGGTGCTGATGGCCACGTGCGGCGGGCTGGCCGTTCTCTATCTGTGCTTCGCGCTGGTCGGCACCGTGAGCATCACGCGCGCCGCCACCGCCACCATCATCGCGCTCGCGCTGGCCGCCGTGTGGGTGGTCGGCGCGTGGCACCGGGCTCGGACCGGCGCCACGCGCGTCCAGCGTTACGACCGCGAACGCCGCGGCTTCTAGCCAGGACGCTGCAAACCGTCGCCTGGCGGCGTCATCGGTATGGCCGTGTGCAGAGCACTACGGCCATACCTCTTCCTTGCCATGCTCGGTTTTCGCGTCCTGGAGTGTTAGCGGTAGTCCCGTGCGAGCTCTGCGCGCCGGGGGCGCTGTGGCGAGCGCCGCGTGAACACGCGCTGGCGTGCTGTGGAGAGCAGCGGGAACGCGCGCGCGGCGGCGAGGATCGCAGCCGCCTCGAACACCATCGACGCGATGCCGGTGGGCTCCGCCCAGGCACCGATGTCATCGGAGCCGCCCGGCAGCCCTGATGTGCGGCTGATGATGAAAAGGATCAGCGTCGGCACGGACACGGCCAGCACGCCCGTCCACCACAGTCGCCCGTCGAGGCGCGTGGACATCACGGCGAGCAGCACGCAGCCCACGATGAGGGCGATGAACAGGACGCCCTGGTAGCGCACCGCCGGCTCCTCGAGCTTGTCCGGCAGTTCGAACACGTGCGAGATCGCGATGCCGAGCACCGCCACAATCCCAACGGTTCGGAGCCTCTCAAGCGTCGACAACATTTACCTGACCTCCTGCGAATTCGGGTGAAGTCCCGCTGATTCCCAGGACGCCCAAGCCAAACCTGAGGGCTGGATGAGGCTGCTCTTAGGGCTGGAGGAGCACCTTCACGGCGCCGTCCTCTTTCTTCTGGAACATCTCATACGCCTCCGGGGCCTGGCTGAGCGGCACGCGGTGAGTCGCGAAGTCCTCGGTCCCGAGCGGGTCACCGTCGGTCAGTAGCGGCAGGATCGTGTCCGTCCAGCGCCGCACGTTCGCCTGGCCCATCCGCAGCTGGATCTGCTTGTCGAAGATCGTGAGCAGCGGGAGCGGATCCGCCATCCCGCCGTACACACCGGAGATGGAGATCGTTCCGCCGCGGCGCACGATGTCGATGGCGAGATAGAGCGCGTGCATCCGGTCGATTCCGGCCTTCTGCATCAACTGCTCGGCCAGGGCGTCAGGCAGGAGGCCGGTGATCTGCTGTGCGAGCTTCGCGCCGGGCGAGCCATGCGCCTCCATGCCCACGGCCTCGAGCACCGAGTCGGGCCCGCGCCCGTCGGTCATGCCGCGGATCACCTCGGCGAGGTCCTTCTCGTGCTCACTCAGGTCGAGCACCTCGACGCCGCGCGCGCGAGCACGCTCGAGCCGCTCGGGAACGAGATCCACTCCGATCACGCGGTAGCCGCGATGGAGCGCGATCCGGCAGGCCATGTCGCCAATCGGGCCGAGGCCGAGCACTACGAGGCTGCCGCCGTCCGGCACGTCCGCGTACTCCACGCCCTGCCAGGCGGTGGGGAGGACGTCCGACAGGTAGACGAAGCGGTCATCCGGCGGTCCCTCGGGCACCTTGACCGGAAGCGTGTTGCCGAACGGCACGCGCAGAAACTCCGCCTGCCCGCCCGGCACCTGCCCGTACAGCTTCGTGTAACCGAAGAGCGCCGCACCGGTTCCGTGCTCGCGCACCTGCGTGGTCTCGCACTGCGAGTGCAGGCCCTGGCCGCACATGAAGCACGTCCCGCACGACACGTTGAAGGGCACGACCACGCGGTCGCCCTTTGCCAGCTCGGTCACCTCTCCGCCGACCTCTTCCACGATGCCCATGGGTTCGTGGCCGAGGATGTCGCCCTCGTCGAGAAACGGCCCGAGCACCTCATACAGGTGAAGGTCGGAGCCACAGATTCCGCTGGACGTGACGCGGATGACCACATCGGTCGGCTCCTGGATCGTGGGATCGGGCACCTCGTCCACACGCACGTCGCGCTTTCCATGCCATGTAACGGCCTTCATCGGGTCCTCCTGTTCGAAAGTCTCAGGAGGCTGGTGCCCGTTCTGGCCGAACGCAACCATGCCCGGGTAGCCTGCGGGCGATGCCCGAGCCAAGAGTCGTCAGGCTCGACGAGGTCGACCGAATCGCCGTCGCCGGTGTCAACTGGCTGCCGCTCCGGCGCGCCCTCGGCGCCACCGGCTTCGGCGTGGCCGCCTTCACCGCGAGCGAGCCCGGCGAGCAGCTCATCGAGCCTCACGACGAGACGTCGGCCGGCGCGGGCGGCCACGAGGAGCTTTATCTGGTGATGTCCGGCCGCGCCCGTTTTCTTCTGGACGGAGAGGAGCTGGACGCCGCGGCGGGCACGCTCGTGCTCGTGCCGGTGGGCGTGCACCGTGAGGCGACAGCTTCGGAGCCGGACACGCTGGTGCTCGCGATCGGCGGCGTGCCAGGAGCCGCGCTGCCGCCCTCGCCCTTCGAGTACTGGTTCCTCGCCCAGCCGGCCTACGACGCGGGCGACTACGAGCGCGCGATCGAGATCGCCTCGGAAGGCTTGGCGGACTATCCGGACCATCCGTCCCTGCGCTATCAGCTCGCCTGCTACTGCTCGCTGGCAGGCCGAGAGGACGAGGCGACAGAGCATTTGCGGGCAGCCTTCGCGGCGAACGATCCCCGCGTGCGCGAGTGGGCCGCTACGGACTCGGACCTCGACCCGATCCGCAACCACCCGAACTATCCGAAGTAGCTGCTCAGTCAACCCGGTGTCGCCCAGCGACACCTAAATGACACAGCACCGGCGTGGCTGCCCTTATTGCGGCCGTTGGCGCGGAGCCCGGACGCTGCTCAGGCGGCAGCCGCGGCAACCCGCGGCGCCGGCGAAGGCGCGGCGTCGCCGACAAAAGAAGGCGGCGCGATGTTCAGATAGTGCGAGAACGACCAGTCCACGAACCGCCGCGTGGACATCGCCACGATCGCCGGCCCGAGCACGCGCGGCGGCACACGCGGGATGAGCCGCTGAACCCGCAGCATCGCCTCGAACTTCCGGCGGTGCGATGCGCTGAACGACGCATACCGCCGCAGCGCCTCCTCGCGCGACGCGCGCCCATCCACAACGGCCCGCAGCTCGCGGCCGCACGCGATGCCGAAGTAGAACGCGGTGCGGATCCCCTCGGCGGTCAGCGGCA
>DATEPK010000029.1:0-5833 GCA_035273245.1 Thermoleophilaceae bacterium | reverse complement strand
GCGCATGATCTGGTTCATGGGCGCCACGTCCTTCGGGCACACCTCCACGCAGGCGAAGCAGTGGGTGCAGTCGTAGATGCCGTGCTCGTCGTCGGCGAGGTCCCGCAGGCGCTCCTCCTCGTGGGCGTCGCGCGGATCGCCGACGAAGCGGTAGGCCTTGGCGAGCGCGGCCGGTCCGATGAACTCGGGGTCGACCTCCAGCGAGAGGCAGGCGGACACGCACACGCCGCAGTGGATGCAGGCCATCGACTGGGTGATGTCGATCATCGACTCGGCCGGGACGATGTACTCGCGCTCCGGCGGCTCGCCCTCGGGCAGAAGCCACGGCACCACACGCTGGACCTTCTTCCAGTGGACCGCGTCCATGTCCACGATCAGGTCCTTGATCACGGGCATGTTGCCCATCGGCTCGACAACGATCGCCTCGCGCCCCATCTTCTGCGCGCGCTCAGCGGCCTCGCCGATCTTCGTGTTGCAGGCGAGGCGCGATTTGCCGTTGATGCGCACGCCGCACGAGCCGCAGATCGCGGCCTGGCACGAGCAGCGGATGCCGATCGAGCCGTCCTGGTCGTTGCGCGCCTGGAGGATGCCGTCGAGCACCGAGCGTGCCGGGTCGAGCTCGACCTCGAAGTTCTGCCAGTAGGCGGCCTGCCCGGACTCGGGGTCGTAGCGGCGGATCTTCAGCGTGTAGGCAGGCATCGCGCTAGTAGGTCCTCGCCTCGGGCTGCCACTGGGTGATCGTCACGTCGGAGTACGAGATCTGGGGTCCGTCCTCGGAGTAGGTGAGGTTGATGTGCTTGAGCCACTCGTCGTCGTTGCGCTCCGGATAGTCCGTGCGGAACTGCGCGCCGCGGCTCTCCTTGCGCTCGAGCGCGCCCACAACGACGCACTCCGCGTTGTCGAGCATGTAGCCGAGCTCGAGCGCACCGAAGAGATCCTGGTTGAAGACCTTCCCCTTGTCGTCGATCGCGACGGTCTTCGCCTCCTCCTTGAGCCGGCGCACGATCTCGAGCGCCTGGTTCAACCCCTCCTCGTCCCGGAAGACGGCTGCGTACTTGTCCATGGTCTGCCCGAGCTCGCCCTTGATCTCGGACACGCGCCGTCCAGTGCGGTCGCGCCCCACGATCTCGCGGATGCTGCGCTCCTCGTGCTCCAGGTTCTCGCGCGAGGCGGTGGGCTGAGCCATCGTCTTCGCGCGCTGGGCGGCGTGGCGGCCTGAGCGCCCGCCGAAGATGAGTGTGTCGAGCAGCGAGTTCGCGCCGAGGCGGTTGCCGCCGTGGACGGACACGCAGGCCACCTCGCCGGCGGCGTAGAGGCCCGGGATACCGGTCTGGCCATCCACGTCGGTCTTGACCCCGCCCATGACGTAGTGGTTACCCGGCTTGATGTGGATCGGCTCCTTGGTGATGTCCACGCCGGCGAAGTCGCGGCCCACGTTCACGATCTCGCGCAGCGCCTCGTGGATGCGCTTGCGCGGCACCACCGTGATGTCGAGCGCCACGGTGCCGTCGGGGAAGCCGCGGCCTTCGTTGATCTCGGTCTGCTCGGCGCGCGATACCACGTCGCGCGAGGCGAGCTCGAGCTTGTTGGGCGCGTACTTCTCCATGAAGCGCTCGCCCTGCGCGTTGTACAGGTGCGCGCCCTCGCCGCGGGCGCCCTCGGTGATCAGGAGGCCATTGCCCTGGAGCGTGGTGGGGTGGTACTGCACCATCTCCATGTCCATCAGCGGCGCGCCGGCGCGGTAGGCGAGCGCGATGCCGTCGCCCGTGCAGATGAGCGCGTTGGTGGTGGGGTTGTAGATCTGCCCGTTGCCGCCGCAGGCGAGGATCACGGCCTTCGCACCGAACAGCTCCATCTCACCGTCGCGCATGTTGCGCGCCACCACGCCCGCGACGTGACCGTTGTCGTCCCGCACGATCGCGGTGTTGAACCACTCCTCGTAGCGGTAGATCTCATCGTGCTTGAGCAGCTGCTCGTAGAGCACGTGCAGGATCGCCTGGCCGGTGATGTCCGCCACGTAGTAGGTGCGGGCCGCGGAGGCGCCGCCGAAGGCGCGGGTGCCGAGCCGGCCCTCCTCGTTGCGGTGGAAGGTCACCCCGAGGTGCTCGAGATCGAGGATCTCCTGTGGCGCGGCCTTGCACATGATCTCGATCGCGTCCTGGTCGCCCAGGTAGTCCGAGCCCTTCACCGTGTCGAAGGCGTGCGACTCCCAGGTGTCCTCTTCGCCGAGGGCGGCGTTGATGCCGCCCTGCGCCGCGTTGGAGTGCGAGCGGACGGGGTGGACCTTGGAGAGGATTCCCACGGAGGCGCCGGACTCGGCAGCCGCCAGGGCTGCGCGCTGGCCGGCGAGGCCGGCACCGATTACTAGGACGTCATGGGTGGGCACGAGGGGCGGATCTTATGCAAACGGCCGGGCCCGCCGAGTCCCAGGCGGAGAAAGTCATAACCCCGACATCGGTATCGCCATAACCATCTCTCACCGGGGGGAGCTACACAGCAGGCCGGGTTGGCTGCAGGGCCCGCCGCACCTGGTCGAGCGTCACCACTCCGCGCAGCACGCCCTCTCCGTCGACCGCCATGAGCGCGCCGAGCGTGCGCAGCCCCTCGCGCCCGAGCAGTGACTCGAGCGGCGCATCCGTGTTCACGCGCAGCGCGCCCTCGGCGTCCTTGCTCATCACCTCGGTCACCGTCCAGCCGGGCCGCAGGTCCTCCGGCACCTCGTCCACCTTCTCCCGGATCACGAGGCCGAGGAACCGTCCGGCACGGTCGATCACCGGGAACCACGGCCAGCGGTAGCGCAGGAAGAACTCATCGAGCACGCGGTCGAGCTTGGCTTCCGAGGGAACGGCCACGGGCTCCGCGTCCATCACGTCCGCCACGCTCAATCCCTCTAGCTGCGAGGTGATGCGGGTCTGCATCTCGGTGCCTCGCGCGGCCTGGGAGAAGAAGTTGCCGATCAGGATGAACCAGAGGCCGGAGAACACAGAGCCCCTGATCGCGACGTACACGCCCAGCGCCATCATGAGATACGCGAAGAACCGTCCCGTCCGGGCGGCGAAGCGGGTGGCCCTGAGGCGGTCGCCCGTCCGCCACCACGCCACCGCGCGCAGCATCGCGCCGCCATCGAGCGGATAGCCGGGGATGAGGTTGAACACCAGCAGGCCCGCGTTCACCAGGGCCACGTAGCCGAGCAGAACCTCCGCTGTGCTGTAGCCGAAGCTCTCGTCGAGGTAGGCGGCGTGGAGGAAGCTGTCCCAGCCCCACACGAGCGCGCCGAGCACCCACGAGGCCACCGCGATCAGGAGCGTGACGACCGGTCCCGCCGCCGATATCCGGAACGCGGCGCCCGGCGTGTCGGGCTCGCGCGTCATCGTCGCAATGCCGCCGAACAGCCACAGCTCGATCCCGGCGATGGGCACGCGGTTGCGCCGCGCCACGAGCGCATGGCCGAGCTCGTGCAGGAGCACGCAGAGGAACAGGAGCAGCGCACTCGCGATTGCGAGGCCGAACGCCTTGGTGTCGTGGCCCGGGAACGCGTCCTTGTACTGGCCGCTCAGCAGCCAGATGAGCAGGAACAGGACGAAGAACCAGCTCGGGTTCGCGCCTATCCGGATCCCGAAGATCCGGCCCAGCTGTATGGAGCGGCCGAGCATCAGGGAGTCATCCTCGCACAGCGTTTACGGCCATTTCCGCTCGGGCAAGCGATAATGCGCGGCCCTTCACCCGTTACGAAGAAAGGAACGTCCCAGTGGCTCACCGCGTGACCTTCATTCCCGGCGACGGCACCGGGCCGGAGATATCGGAGGCAGTCCAGCGAGTTCTCGAGGCCACCGGTGTCGAATTCGAGTGGGACTTCCAGGACGCCGGCGCCGATGTGTACGAGTCGGAGGGAACGCCGCTGCCCGACCGCGTGATCGAGTCGATCAAGGAGCGCGGCGTGGCGATTAAGGG
This sequence comes from Thermoleophilaceae bacterium, assembly GCA_035273245.1. GTDB lineage: Bacteria > Actinomycetota > Thermoleophilia > Solirubrobacterales > Thermoleophilaceae > JAICJR01. The sequence continues at coordinate 1,882 of DATEPK010000029.1, read as the reverse complement.
CCCGATCACGACGCCCGTGGGCTCCGGCTTCCGCTCGATCAACGTCGCCCTGCGCAAGGAGCTCGACCTCTATGCCTGTCTGCGGCCGTGCAAGGCGTATGAGGGTGTGCGCACGCGCTTTCCCGAGACGGACATCGTGATCGTCCGCGAGAACCACGAGGACCTCTATGCCGGCATCGAGTTCCAGCTGAATGACCCGAAGACCGAGAAGCTCCGCCAGTTCATCAAGGACACCGAGGGCACCGAGCTCCGCAAGGACATCGGCGTGTCCATCAAGCCGATCTCCGTCTATGGCACCCAGCGCATCGTCCGGGCCGCCTTCAACTACGCGAAGCTGAACGGGCGCAAGAAGGTCACCCTCGCGCACAAGGCCAACATCATGAAACACACCGACGGCCTGTTCCTGGACGTCGGCCGGCACGTTGCCCAGGGCGAGTTCCCCGATATCGAGTTCGAGGACCGCATCATCGACAACCTCTGCAACCAGCTCGTGTCGCGGCCCGAGGAGTACGACGTGATCGTGCTTCCCAACCTCTACGGAGACATCGTGTCCGACCTCGGCGCCGGCATGATCGGCGGCCTGGGCCTCGCACCCGGCGCGAACATAGGCGACGAGTACGCGGTGTTCGAGGCGGTGCACGGCTCCGCTCCCAAGTACAAGGGGCAGAACAAGGTGAACCCCACGGCACTCCTTCTTTCAGGCGTGATGATGCTCCGGCACCTCGAGGAATTCGAAGCGGCTGACCGGATGGAGAACGCGATCGCGGAGGTGATCCGCGAGGGCGAGTCGGTGACCTACGACATGAAGGAGAGCCGCGACGACCCGAGTGCCGTCGGAACCTCCGAGTTCGCCGACGCGATCATCTCGACTATGGAGAAGGTCGCGGCTTAGGTTGCGACGTAACCCTTGCCTTCCTTACGCACCGCGCCGTCACTTTGGAGATTGGCGACCACGCGATACAGGTAATTGGGAGGGCTGATGTTCATCATGCGCGCCAGCTCGCTCACCGTCACGCCGGGGTTCTGCCGGATGAGGTTGAGTGCGGCGTCGCCCCGGGTGGAGCCGCGCCGCCGGCGGCGTCGCCTCGTGCCGGTGCTACTGCCGGAGCCGCGCGGACGGCCGCGGCGGGGCCCATCCACGCCGTCGAGAGCGGCCTTCGCCCGCTCGAGCTTGAGGTACTCCTCGTGAAGCGGCCGGAGTTCCTTCAGCCTTTCGTCGATCTCGGCGCGCTTCTCGGCAAGGAAGTCGGCCATTTCACTCCTTAAGGAATTTGAGTTAACAGATAAAGGTGAGGTAATGCGGAACAAGATAACTGTAGTAGGTGCAGGCAATGTGGGAGCGACCACTGCACAGCGACTTGCAGAGCGTGACTACGCCGACATCGTGCTTGTGGACATCGTGGAGGGCATGCCGCAGGGCAAGTGCCTCGACCTGAACGAGGCCGGTCCCGTGGTGGGCTACGAGGCCAACCTCACGGGCACGAACGGTTACGAGGAGACGTCCGGCTCGGACATCGTCGTGATCACGTCCGGCTTCCCGCGTCAGCCCGGTATGAGCCGCGACGACCTGCTCGGGAAGAACAAGGAGATCGTGGGCGGCGTCGCCAAGCAGGTGGCCGAGCGCTCACCGGACGCGATCGTGATCGTGGTCACCAACCCGCTCGATGCGATGTGCCATGTGGCCCTCGACGTGACGCAGTTCCCGCGCCAGCGCGTGATCGGGATGGCCGGCGTGCTCGACTCCGCGCGCTTCCGCACCTTCCTCGCGTGGGAGCTCGGCGTGTCCGTGCGCGACGTCACCGGCTTCGTGCTCGGCGGCCACGGCGACACGATGGTGCCGGTCGTCTCGTACTCCAACGTGGCCGGCGTGCCGATCCGCCAG
>DATEPK010000028.1:0-4467 GCA_035273245.1 Thermoleophilaceae bacterium | reverse complement strand
GACCACCGGGTGGCGGCCTACGGGTACGCGCTGATCGAGGACGAGCGGCCCGGCCGCTTCGACGAGGAGCGGGCACGCGAGCTCGGTGTGGAGCCCGGACCGGACTTCGGGCGGCTGCAGCGCGGTGAGCAGGTGGGGGAGGTGCGTCCCGAACAGGTGCTTGGCGAGGCGCGGGCCGGGCGCAAGATCGTCATCGCCGGCGACACGGCGCCGTGCGACATGACCGCCGTCGTCGCCCACGGGGCGGACCTGCTCGTGCACGAGGCGACCTTCTCGATGGAAGAGGCCGCGCGCGCGAGAGAGACCGGTCACTCCACCGCACGCGGCGCCGCCGAGCTTGCCGCGCGGGCGGAGGTGAAGCTGCTCGCGCTCACTCACCTCTCGCAGCGCTACGGGGGCAAGGAGATCCGGGATGAGGCGCGTGAGCTGTTCGAGAACACGATCGTGCCGAGAGATTTCGATCGGGTGGAGATTCCATTTCCCGAGCGCGGCGAGCCGGTTCACGTGCGGTGGCAGGAAGAGCTCGCGGGTCGCAGGACGCAGGTCGCAGAGGACGTTGACAGTGTAGAAAGTGAGTGCTAACTTACTTCCTCGACATGGCAGCCACGAAGACACCGAAGAAGCGCGAGCGCGGTCCTCGTATCAGCGCCGAGGAGCGGCGCGAGCTCGTGGTGGACGTGGCGGTGGCCGAGTTCGCGGGGCGCGGCCTGCATGGCACGCCCACCCAGGAGATCGCCGAGCAGGCAGGCATTTCCCACGCCTACCTCTTCCGCCTGTTCCCGACGAAGACGGACCTCTTCATCGCCGTCACGGAACGCTGCTTCCAGCAGGTGCAAGGCGCGTTCGCCGCGGCGGCGGCCGGCGCCGAGCCGGGCGAGGAGCGACTGCACGCGATGGGCGAGGCCTACGTCGGGCTGCTTGCCGATCGCAACCGCCTGCTCGTGCAGCTCCAGTCCTACGCCGCGTGCGACGACCCCAAGGTCCGCAAGGCCGTGCAGCGCGGGTGGGAGGACCTGTGGGGCTTTGTCGAGCGCGAATCGGGGGCGGACGCGGAGCAGGTGCGCGAGTTCTTCGCCATGGGCATGCTGCTCACCGTCGCCGCGGCCGTCGACCTGTTCTCGGCGGGCGAGAAGTGGACGCAGCGGATCATGCCGGCGGACAAGACCTGACCACCCCTTTTTTTCACCTACAAAGTGAGTAAGCGCACACTTACATCAGCGGAAGGAGAAGCTCCGATGAAATCCCGGACGAACAACAGCGGCTGGACCTTCGCGATCGTGTCGACCGCGCTGTTCATGGTCGTGCTCGACAACCTCGTGGTGACGAACGCGCTGCCGAGCATCAAGCGCGACCTCGGCGCCGGCATCCAGCAGCTCGAATGGACGGTGAACGCGTACACACTGAGCTACGCGGTGCTCCTGCTCACGGGCGCCGCGATCGGCGACCGCTTCGGCCGCCGGCGCGTGTTCTCGCTCGGCCTCGGGCTGTTCACGCTCGCCTCCGCGGCGGCCGCGGTCGCGCCCAGCACCTCGGCGCTGATCGCCGCGCGCGCCGTCCAGGGAGTGGGCGCCGCGGTGGTCACGCCGCTCACGCTCACGCTTCTCAGCGAGGCGGTGCCGGTCGAGAAGCGCGGTCTCGCGATCGGTGCATGGTCGGGAATCAGCGGACTTGCGGTCGCGCTTGGCCCGGTCGTGGGCGGTGCCGTCGTCACCGGCATCTCATGGCACTGGATCTTCTGGCTGAACGTGCCGATCGGGCTCGTGGCGGCGCCGCTTGCGATGGCGCGCCTCAGCGAGAGCTACGGCGAGTCGCGCGGGCTCGACCTGCCTGGCGTCGGCCTCGCGAGCGCCGGGTTGCTCGGGCTCGTCTACGGCATCGTGCACGCGTCGGCCGCCGGGTGGACCGCCTTCACCGTGATCGCGCCCATGGCGGGCGGCGCCCTCCTCCTCGCGGCCTTCGTCGTCTGGGAGCTGCGCGCCGAGGAGCCGATGCTGCCGATGAGCTTCTTCCGCTCGCGCGCGTTCACGGCTACGAACGGGGTGTCGATCGCCATGTACTTCGGCACCTTCGGCTCGGTGTTCCTGCTCGCCCAGTTCTTCCAGGTGGCGCAGGGCTACTCCGCGCTCCAGTCCGGCCTGCGGATCCTGCCCTGGACCGTGATGCCTATGTTCATCGCGCCGCTCGCGGGCTGGCTGTCCGACCGCATCGGCGGCCGGCCGCTGATGGCCGCGGGCCTCGCGCTGCAGGGCGGCGGCCTCGCATGGCTCGCCTCCGCCACAAGCCCGACGGTCGCCTACATCCACCTCGTGCCCGGGTTCGTGATGGCGGGCGCCGGCATGGCGCTCGTGTTCGCACCGGCGGCCAACACGGTGCTCGGCGCGGTCCGCCCGAAGCAGGCGGGCCAGGCATCGGGCGCCACCAACGCGCTGCGCGAGCTCGGCGGAGTGCTCGGCATCAGCGTCCTGGCGACCGTCTTCTCCGGATCGGGCGGCTACCTCTCGCCGCAGGATTACGTCGACGGACTCATCCCCGCCATCACCGTGGGGTCGGCGGTCCTGTTCGCCGGAGCGCTGGTGGCGCTGCTCGTGCCTGCCAAGCGGCGCCAGCGGTCGAACGCACAGGCGGAGGCGGTCACCGCCTAGGTGCGACGGCCCCCGGGTAGGTAGGTACGCGACATGGCTTCCCTCGGCGCGGCTCGGCAGGAGACTCGCCAGCTCGAGCAGGTCCAGCCCTTTCAGTGGCTGGTCCGAGCGGGCTTCGTCGCGCGGGCGATCACATACGGGGTGATCGGCGCGCTCGCGTTCGCTCTCGCCGCTGGGGCCGGCACCGACGGCACCGCGCCCAACCAGCAGGGCGCGCTCGCGCTGATCGCGCGCAATGCAGCCGGCCGGGCCGCCCTCGTGGCCATCTGCGCCGGCTTGCTCGCGTACGCCCTCTGGAAGCTCACGCAGGGCATCCTCGGCACGGGGCCGGAGGGTGGCGGCAGCATGAAGCCGATCGACCGTGTGGGCAACTTCGCCGGTGGCGTGGTCTACCTCGGATTCTTCGGGGTCGCGCTTCGCGTCCTCACGGGAAGCTCCGGGAACTCCTCCGCGCAGCAGAAGCACGCCGCGGCCGGCGTCCTGGGCTGGCCCGGTGGGCAGGAGATCGTGGCGATCGGAGGCGTTGTGCTGATCGCGGTCAGCCTGTACCAGCTCTACGACGCTCTCAGTCGCGGCTTCACCGACGAGGCGAAGACGCAGCAGATGAACCAGAGCGAGCGACGGTTGTTCATCACGCTCGGCTGCATCGGCCTCACAGCTCGCGCGCTCGTGTTCGCGCTCGTGGGCTACTTCTTCGTGCGCACGGCGATCTCGTTCAACCCAAACGACGCCGTCGGACTCGACGGAGCGTTGGCAAAGCTGCACCACCAGGTGCTGGGACCGTGGGTCCTTGGATTCGCGGCCGCGGGCCTTGTCGTGTTCGCCGCCTACTCGCTTCTCGAGGCGCGGTTTCGCCGGCTGTAACCCATCCGGACACACTGCTACTGTCCGCTGAGCAAGTCCTTTAACCCGGTCCAGCGAGGCCAGGAAGGAACGAGCAGTTTGAGCAGCGAGAAGGTCGTACTCGACCGCGAGGACATTCGCCGCACCCTCGTGCGAATCGCGCACGAGATCGTCGAGAAGACGGGCGGGGAGCGGATCGCAATCGTCGGAATCCACCGGCGGGGAGCGGTCATCGCGGCACGGCTGCACGAGCGCGTTGAGGAGCTGATCGGCGCGCCCGTCCCGCTCGGCGACCTCGACATCTCCTTCTATCGCGACGACATGGCCACGCGCGGCCCTGACCGCCAGCCGGTGGTGCTGGCCTCGCACATCGAGTTTCCCCTGCAGGGCTGCACGGTCGTCCTGGTCGATGACGTGCTCTACACCGGTCGCACCGTGCGCGCCGCGATCGAGGCGCTGTTCGACTACGGGCGCCCCGAGCGCGTGCAGCTCGCGGTTCTCGCCGACCGCGGCCACAGGGAGCTGCCGATCCGCCCCGACTACGTCGGGAAGAACCTGCCCACCGCCCGCGACGAGCGCGTGAACGTGCGCGTGGACGAGGTGGACGGCGTGGATGAAGTGACAATCAGCCAGCATGCCGAGGTGGCCGCTTGATGAACCGCAACCTGCTCTCGATCGATGACCTCTCGCGCGAGGACATCGAGCGCATCCTCAACCGCGCCCGCAGCTTCGCGGAGGTGTCCGGGCGCGAGATCAAGAAGGTGCCCACGCTGCGCGGCCGCACCGTGATCAACCTCTTCTATGAGGCGTCCACGCGCACGAGCTCGTCGTTCGAGCTGGCGGCCAAGCGGCTCAGCGCGGACCTCGTGAACATCAAGTCCGCGGGCTCCTCGGTGGACAAGGGCGAGTCACTCAAGGACACGGTGCAGACGCTGTCGGCGTACGACCCCGCCGCCATCGTGATCCGCTCGCCGCACGCCGG
>DATEPK010000027.1:0-14998 GCA_035273245.1 Thermoleophilaceae bacterium | reverse complement strand
CTCAAGGGGGCGCGAAATGACGGCGGCGCACTTTCAAATCGAGATTCACGGGCTCGACCACGGCGTGACCGAGGTCGCGCTGTCGGGCGATGTCGACCTGGCGGTCGCGCCTCAGCTGCAGGAGGAGATGGACGCCCTGATCGGCGAGCGCAAGACGCGCCTCGTGATCAACCTGACGGACGTGAGCTTCATCGATTCGACCGCGCTCGGCACGCTGCTGCACACAGCTCGGCACGCGCGGCGCAGGCGCGGCCGGCTCGCCGTCGTCTGCCCGGATCCCACGATGCGGGGGCTGTTCGAGCTCGTCGGCCTGAACCTGATCTTTCCGGTGGAGGAGACGCTCGACGGCGCCCTGGCGCACCTCGTGTCACGCCGCCGCTTGACGCGCCGTTCGGCGTCGCCGCAGCCTGAAGCGCCTTAGCCGATCAGGCCCAGCTCCTGCGCCTGCCGCACCGCTTCGGCGCGGTTGCGCACGCTCAGCTTCCTGTAGACCGCGCTCGTGTGCTCCTTGACCGTGTGGGGCGAGAGGAAGAGGCGCTCGGCGATCTCGCGGTTGGTGGCGCCCGTGGCGATCAGATCGAGCACCTCGCGCTCACGCGCGGACAGATGCGCCGGCGCCGCCACCGCCTGCTCGCGCTGCGGGCGGAACACCGTCATGCCCATTCCGACCATGCGAACCGCCTTCGCCACGTCCTCCGCGTCCCAGTCCTTCGACACGAACCCTGACGCGCCGGCGGCGCGCGCCACATGCTGCGACATCCGCCCCGCGCCAGAGATCAGCAGCACGCGCGTTCGCGGGGACTCGCGTCTGATCGTCTCGCACAGCTCGGCACCCGACTGATCGCCGAGGAAGAGATCCACCAGAGCCACCTCGGGCTCGTAGCGGCGCGCCAGCTCGAGCGCGTCGGCCGAGTCGCGGGCGGTGAGGCAGCGCTCCACCCAGGGCTGCTGGCCGAGCAGCAGCCGGAAGCCCCACTGCACCACCTCGTGGTCGTCCACCACGAGCACGCTGAAGCGGTTCTTCGTCACAGCGGCACCACCAGCCGCGTACGCCAGCGCCCGAGATCGGCGGCGCCGAACTCCACCACGCCGCCCACCTGCAGAGCCTCGAGCGACGCCAGCCTCAGCCCCATCCCGGTGCCCGACGACGGCGCCATCACCCCGTCGTTCACCACCTCCAGCGAGAACGTCTCGGCGGAGAGCTTCACGCGAATGTCGATCAGCGTCGGTGAAGCGTGTCGCACCGCGTTGCGCAGCGACTCGCCGAGCACCGCCTGCGAGAGCGCCTCGAGACGCGACGGCACCTCTCGGTCGCCCTTCCACTCGATCTCCACGGGCACGTCCGCATAGCCGCGCTCGAGCCGTCCGAGCTCCTCGCGCAGCGTGGTGCCGGTGCTGCGCGGGTGTGGGGAGAGCGTGCGCTCGAGAGCGGTGCGCAGATCGGCGAGCGCCTCGCGCATCTCACTGCGGCAGCGCTCGCGGTCCGCCGCTTCGAGCTCCACCTCCGAGCTGAGCACGAGCGACACGCCGAACAGCCGGTGCATCACGCGCTCGTGCACCTCCCGCGCGAGCTCGATGCGCTCGTAGAGCCGCCGAGCTCGCTCCTGCTGGCGCGTGGCGATGCGCGCGCTGGCCGCAAGCGCCGCCAGCTTGCCGAGGGTCCACATCGTGTGGCGCTCGTCGTCGGTGAGCTTGAAGCGGCCGCCGCCGCGGTCCGCGAAGATCACCCCGAACCAGCGGTTGGCCGCCGACAGCGGCGTGCACGTGAGCGTCGTGATCTCGAGCGCGCCCTTGTAGCGCGCGGGCACTTCGTGGGCAAGCTGCTCCGGCGTGAGCTCCTGCACCTCGTCGAGCGAGAGCGCACGCTGTGCGACGGGTGTCTCGTCGAGCGTGCCGTGGACGTCGACGAGCAGCGACGGGTCGATCCCGTGCGAGCCGGCGGCCACCACCCGCGCGAGTGAATCGTCGTAGAGCATCAGCACCGCGCGGCGCATCGAGGTGAGGCGGCAGAGCGCCTCGCACAGGCGGTTGTAGAACTCGCCCGGCTCGGTCTCGCTCCTGTCGATCCCGGAGAACAGCTCGACGAAGACGTCGAGCGTCTCGACCTGGGGCGAGAGGACTCCGTTCCCCATATACGCGGACCGTACCGGAGCGCCAGGCGGCCGCTACAGCCCGACCGGCTCCGGTTCGGGCCGGGGCGTGGGATCGAGCGGGCGGCGAAGGTGCAACGCGAGCCGCAGCGCCTGCATCTGTCCGAGGAACACGGTGCGCGTGTGGCCGCAGTCGGCGCACACGCAATCGACGTGGGACTCGTAGTCGTCGCTCACGCTGAGATGCCAGTCGACGCGGCCCGACAGGCAGACCGGGCACGCGAGCGAGGCGGCCACGAGGCAGTCCTGGTCGCTCGCGCGAAAGGCCGCAGTCTCGTCGTGATGGGCCATATCCGGATCATCCCGGGGTCGGCGCGAACGTAACAGTCAGCGCCGGAACGTTCCCCCCTTTCGGGGGGTCAGCGCACCAGCTTGAAGCTGCTCTGCCCGATGAACGATCCGTACCGGTGGGCGGCGCGCGATCCGAAGCCCGGCCAGACGTACCAGCGGTACCTGCCGGGCCGCAAGACGAAGCGGTGACCCGCGAACCTCCAGTGGCGGTGGAGCTTGAGGTGCGCGTGGCCGGGCCATGCGGAGAGCACCTTCGTCTTGCCGCGGAACACCTGCACGTTGTAGTAGCTCGCGCCGCGCACGGCAGGCCAGCGCAGCACCGGCGCCCTCCTCACTTTGGTCCCGCGTTTCGGCGCCATGCCCTTCGACACCGCGGGTCGGGCGGCCGCGCTGGCGGACGTGGTGTTGCCCGCCTGATCGAACGTCGTGACCGTGTAGCGGTAAACGATGCCGTTTGTGAGCGTGGGATCGCGGAAGCGCTTCCCCGCACCCGAGAAGACGACGCCCGTGTGCGTACCACGCGGTCCCGGGCTGCGCACGATCTGCACCCGCACGGTGTCAGGCGAGGGCTGCCATGTGAGCGTGGCGCTGCGGTTGCCGGCGGTCGCCTTCAGCTGCGCGAGGACGGGAGGCGTGTCATCGAACGGCACCGTGAAGTCGCCGGTGCCGACGTTGCCCGCGAGGTCGGTGCAGGTCCCCACGAGTTGTGTGCCCGGGCCGTCGAACGTGACCGTGCCGCACGAAGCGACGCCGGACGTCGCATCCGCACCTGAGAACGTGTAGCCCACCGCGTGGTTCCACCAGCCCCCGAAGTCCGGGCCGCGAAGCGGCGTGGCGACCGTGACCTGAGGAGGCGTGCGATCAATGTGGAGAACGGCCGTCTGCTCCGTGCTCGTCGGATCGCCATTGTCCTGGACCTTGCAGGACACCGACAGCGCGGCGTTGTCCTGGCTGAAGGTCTGCGTGCTGCAGTTGCCGCCGGCGGGATGGGCGGTGAAGGGATCCCACTTCCAGATCAGCTTGACGGGCTGGTTATGCCACTGCGCACAGCTGTCGGATGTTGCGTTCGCCGGCGGGGAGCAGCCATAGCTGAGAGAGGGAGCGGCATCCGCGGGCACGGCCTGCGTGAACATGGCGACCCCCGCCAGCGCGATGAGGATTGCCAGCCGCCTCATCCGGTCCTCCCGCGGACCGGCATAGCGGCCAGCCGCAAGACGGACGCGCCCGCCACCACGAGTAAGAGGAGCGCCACCGGGGCGAGCCCCGGTGACGCCCGCCCCTCGTGCCGTCCGGCGCTCACCAGATGTGCCGGCAGGGATCTCGTGAGCGGCCGATTGAAGAACGCGGCGAGCCTGGGCGGGGAGCTTGCGGGGCCGCGCTGGGGCTTGTGGCTCGTGGTCGTGCGGCGGTGAGGCGCGGGCCGCCCAGGCGAACGGCGCCACGCGGGCGCCGCGATATGACGAACGGTGTGTGAAGGCGGAGCGCTGTGCGTTGCGGGAACGCTCTGCACCGGAGCCGGGGCAGCGGGCGTGACCTGCTCCGCGCTCTGAATAGGGCCGCTTCCGCCTCCCTGCGTTCCGCTCACCGGAGCGGCGTCGGGCTGAACTTGCGGGGACGGGCTGGGCCTGGGGGCAGGCGTGTCGGCCCTCGCCGTCGGAGCGATGACGATGAGTCCCACCGCGGCGGCCGCCGCGCTCAAAGGCCGTCGTCCTCGGGCAAATGAGCTCACCGGTGACAAACACCCCTTCGTGGCAGGTGCACCGATTGCGGTATGCAACCTAAGCCCTGGAGCGTTCGGTTGTCAATGCTCAATACGAACGCCAACCCGCCTAACAGTGGTCTAACAGCGAGCGTAAGACCCAGCTAACCGCCCCGGGCCACGATGCCCAAAGTGGCAACGCGAGAGCGCATCGTCGACGGCTTGATGGCAGGCGGAACGAGCCAGGTGGGCTGGAGGCTGGCGGTGGTGGGCGAGGAGTCCGCGCTCGCACATCGGGCGGTGGACGCGCTCGAGCGAGAGGGGCTGATCGTGACGGTGGAGGCCGCAGGGCCCGACTTGTCCGCGATCGTGGCCGGCGGGCGGCGCCCAACGATGCTGATCGTCGAGGCGCCGGCACAGGAGGCGATGCTCGAGGAGACCCTGGGCTGGGCGCAACGGCACCTGCCCGACGTGCTCAAAATCGTCGTCCTGCCCGAGGGCCCTCAGTACGACGCCGGGCAGCTGCTCTCGCTCGGCGCGGACGCGGTGGTGCTCGAGCCGGACCTTGAGATGAGCCTCGGGCCGGTGGCGCGCGCGGCCGCCGCTGGGCAGGTGTCGCTGCCGGCGCCTCTACGTCATGCACTCCAGCGCCCCGCGCTGTCGCACCGCGAGCGTCAGATCCTCGCACTGGCCGTGGCGGGCCTCACCAACGCCCAGATCGCGCGCCGCTTCTACATCGCGGAGAGCACCGTGAAGACGCACCTCTCCTCGGCGTTCCGGCGCCTCGGCGTGCATTCGCGACGTGAGGCGGCCGCGCTGATCTTCTCCTCCGACGGCGTGCTGCGGCGGAGCGTGCTCGCCTCCGTGCGGCTGGCCGACCAGGCCGCGGCGCGATCCGAGGGCACGTGAGAGCGCCGGTGTTCGTCGGCCCCGCGGGGCTGGCCGCGTGCGGTGCGGCAGTCGCGATCGGCAACGTGCCGCCACTCGGTGCGGCCGCGTGGCTCGGCGCGGGCGCGGCCCTTCTGCTGTCCACCCGGCCCGGGCCGCGCGTCCCCGGCGTGACCATCGAGTCGCTCGAGCGGCATGTGATGCGCTGCCGGCGGCGCGGCGAGAGCGCCTCCGTGATGGTCGCGCATGTGCCCGACACTGGCCGCGGGCAGGCGGAGAGGCTGAGCTCATTCTTCCGGCTCACGGACAGCGTGGTGGTGGCGCGCATTCCGCATGGCTACGAAGTGGCCGCGGTGCTGGACGACGATGCGCTCGATCGGGACGCGCTCGAGAAACGGCTACGCGGGGTCGCCGCGGCGTCAGCGACGGCAATCGCCTGGAAGCGCTTTCCGGACGACGGCGTGACTCTCAGCGTGCTGATCGAGGCCGCCCGGGCGACACTGGCCGACTCCACGGCGATCGAACCCGCAACGATCGTTGCGCCCGTGCTCGAGGGCCCCACGGCGGCCAGGCCGGCGGAGGGCAAATGACGCTGCCTGCCGCAGCCCCAGGCGGCCGCGTACTGGTGACCGGCTGCGCCGGGTTCATCGGCTCGCATCTGTGTGAGCGTCTGGTGGACGCGGGCCACGACGTGATCGGCGTCGACCGCTTCAGCTCCTACTACGCGCGCGAGGCGAAGGAGCGCAACATCGCGCGCCTGCGCGACGAGCCGACCTTCTCGCTGGTCGAGCTCGACCTCGCGCGCGATCCGCTTCACGGTTTGCTCGAGGGAGTGGACAGTGTGTTCCATCTCGCCGCCCAGGCAGGGGTGCGCGGCAGCTTCGGCGAGAGCTTCAGCGGCTATGTGCGCGACAACGTGATCGCCACGCAGCGGCTGCTCGAGCAGGCCATCACCACGCCGCTCGAGACCTTCTTGTACGCGTCGTCCTCGTCTGTCTACGGGGACGCGGCGAAGTACCCCACCGCCGAGCTCGCCGCTCGCCAGCCGGTATCTCCCTACGGGATGACGAAGGTCGCGACGGAGGAGGTCGCGAGTGTTTACCTCCGTTGCTTCGGCGTGCCGGTGGTGGGGCTCCGGTACTTCACCGCCTACGGGCCGCGCCAGCGGCCGGACATGGCGTTCTCGAGGTTCTTCGCCTGCGCCCTCGCAGGCCGGCCGCTGCCGATCAACGGCGACGGCAGCCAGGTGCGCGACTTCACGTTCGTCGGCGACGTGGTGGAGGGCACGATCGCCGCCGCAAAGCTCGGGCGGCCGGGCGCGGTCTACAACCTTGGCGGCGGCGCCCCGGTGCCGCTCGTCCAGGCGATTCGCTGGATCGGCGAGATCGCCGGCCGCCCGATCGAGCTCGAGCAGCGCCCGTCCCCGGTTGGCGAGGCGCGTCGAACCGGTTGCGACGGCGAGCTCGCCCGCACGGAGCTCGGGTTCGTGCCGCGGACCGAGCTGCGGGACGGGCTCGCCGCGCAGCTGGAATGGAGCGTCGGCGAATGGCAGGGCCGGGCCAGTCCGGTGGCCGCCTAGGAACGGAGGGACGAATGACCGGATCCGGACTGATGCCGCTACTGCGTACGTGGTGGTGGCTGATCGCGGCGGCCGCCGCCATCTCGGCGCTGCTGGCGTGGGCCATCGCGTCGCAGGAGCAGAAGACCTACCAGGCGGACGTGAAGCTGCTCGTCGGACCCGTGAGCGCGGACCTGCCGACGGTGCAGGCCTCCGGCGCGCTGGGGCGCACGTACGCCGAGCTCGCCCACTCCCGGCCGGTGGTGGTTGCGGCCGCTCGCCAAGCTGGGGTGAAGCTCACGCCGGGCCAGGTGGACAACGCCGTGAGCGCCACGTCGAACGACGTCACGCGGATCGTCGACGTGCAGGTTCGCTATCCCGACCCGGAGGCGGCCGCGAAGCTCGCCTCGGGGGTCGCGCACCAGCTCGAGCTGCTGAAGACGAAACCTCCGACCGAGAGCGGCGACTCGGTGGACGCCATCATGCGCGACCCGGGGGTCGTGGCGCTGCCCGCGGATGTGCAGAAGACGATCCGCGCCGCCGTGGTGGGCGTGGTGGGCAGCCCCGACGTGGGCAGCCTCGCCGTCGTGGACGCCCCGCTCAAACCGCGCTCGGCGGTCTCCCCAAAGGTTCCGCTGCTCGTCTTGCTCGCGGCCCTCGCGGGCGCGCTGCTCGCCTCCGTCTACGCGCTCGTCAGGGAGGGGATCGCGAGCTCCCGCTCGAGTGACTCGTTCGAGGGCTTCGAGGTGGAGAACCTCTTCACGGGCGGTGGCAACGGCGCTGCGCATGCTCCCGAGCCGCAAGAGACCGAGGACGAGCTCCCGGAGCGAGACCGCTGGTGAGCCAGGAGCTATCCGCGGCGCACTCTCGCCCACACCGCCTCATGGCGGCCGCGAGCGAAATTCGCGAGGCCCTCGAGGGTCGCCAGGTTCATGCGGCAGAAGTAGAACGGCAGGTAGAAGGCCTTGCTCCGCCGGCCGGCCCGCTCCCGCCGCCAGCCCTCGTACGCCGCGGCGTAGAAGGCGAGCTGTCCGAGGGCACACGCGCGTGCCCAGCCGCGCTCGCGAGCCAGCGGCACGTTGCTGAGCGCAAGCGCGCCGAGCGCCCACGGCACGAGCGGCCGGAGCGCCTTGTGGGACAGGACCTCGAACGCCAGTTGAGGGTTCCGCCGCGCGACGCGCGGGAGCAGCCGCACGAGTGCCTGGCCCCTGCCGGTGACGAGCCGGGAGCGCCGCGTGGCCTCGTCCGCCATGCTGGCGGAAGCGCGTTCGAGCGACAGCGCCGCGGGGGCGTACACCACGCGCCAGCCGTCGGAGGCCACGAGCAGCGCCTGCGCGAAGTCATCGTTCATCGTGCCGCGCGGCGCATGGGGAAACGCCTCTTTGCGGAAGGCGAGGATCTCGCCCGCCACCGCCGCCACGGATCCGATCCGGCTCTCCCACTCCTTGAGCTTCGACTCGTAGCGCCAGTACAGCCCTTCCGCGCGGTCCAGCGAGCGCCCGGACTCGTCGTCGATCGCCTTGCGGCCGGTCACAGCTCCCACCTCGGGGTCCGCGAACGGCTCCGCCAACCGGCGCAGGGCATCGGTCGAATAGCGGTTGTTCGCATCCGAGAACACCACGATCTCGCCGCTCGCCTCCTCGAAGCCGCGATGCATCGCCGCGAGCTTGCCCGCGCGCTCAGGCCGGTGCACCACGCGCACGCGCGGCATCGCGCGCGCGATCTCCGGAGTGGCGTCGTTCGAGCCGTCGGTGACCACAAGGAGCTCCAGCCGGTCGCCCGGGTAGTCGAGCTTCGCGCAGTTGAGAAGCCGCCTTGCGATCTCGTCCTCCTCGTTGTAGGCCACCACCACGAGGCTCAGCCGCGGGGTGTAGGCGGGATCCGTGCGGACCGGTCGCGGCCGGAGGCGAGCAAGGGCGCCGACGATCGCCGGGTAGCCGGCGAACGTGTAGACGATCAAGCCCGCGGCGCCGAGGAACACGACCACGCCGCCAGCATAGGCCGCCTCGCGTCGCGCAAAGTCGGGTTTTTGGAGGACCTCGAGTGCGTCTGACGGGCCGTCACGCACTCGCGGGAATGGCGGGCGCTGCGCTCCTCACGGGCTGCGCCGGCGCCCGTCATACAGGACGTTCAGAGTCCGCCGCTGCCGCGCCCCTGGCGGCGGCGGACCGGTCCTGCTCGCGCCCCTACTCCGCCGCGAGCCCGTGGAACACACCGATTCGCGCAGGTGCTCCCTCCGACCCGGCGAGCGGCGCGCGACTCGATGCGCTCGACTCGAAGCTCACTTCGGATCCCACCCAATACACGTATCCGGTCTACCGCGTGAGCTCGAGCACACCGCGTCAACGCGTGGCGGTCCGCGGCGTGTTCTCGGATGTGTTCGCCGGTGGCCGTCGGATGAGGATCCGCCAGCAGGTGACGATCCGGGTCCCCATCCCGCCGGGCGCGGCCGCCGCGGCGGGCAGCGACGCGCAAATCGTGATCCTCAATCGCTCGAGCGGCAACGAGTGGGGCGCGTGGCAGCTGCGCCGCGCGGGCGGCGGCTACAGCGCCGAGAACGGCTACCACTACAACACGCGCTGGAGCGCGGTTCCACCCCGCTCGCAAAACGGCTCGCCCTTCGGCTCGCGGGGCGCGGGCGTTCCCTACCTGGCGGGGCTCGTGAGGCCGTGTGAGATCGCGCGCGGGCGGATCGACCACGCGCTCGCGTTCGCGTATGACTCGCCGAGCTCCCAGCACGTGTATCCGGCGACCAAGTCGGACGGCCAGGGGCGCGGACCGTCCGCCCTCCCCGAGGGAACGCGGCTTCAGCTCGACCCGAGCCTGTCGCGCGCGCGCATCCGCGGGTGGGGCTGCCGCGGACCTTGCCTCACGGCGGCCCGGGCGCTACAGCGATACGGCATGTACGTGGTCGACAGCTCGGGCCGTCCAAAGGTGATCTTCGAATACGAGGGCACCGCCCACTGGAACGGCAGGGTGACCGCGCGAACGGTCAGCCCAATCCCGCTGTCGGCCTTCAGGGTGCTGAGATGAGCACGCTCGAGGTGCATCACAAGTTTGCCCCGCTGGCGGCGGAGTGGGACGAGCTCACGGCGCGAGCCGGCAGCGGGCCGTTCTCGGCGCCCGGCTGGTTCGAGGCGTGGTGGGAGGCGTTTGGCCGCGGCCAGCTCGAGCTCGTCGCGCTGCGGCGCGGGAGCGAGCTCGCCGCCGTGCTTCCGCTGCACCGCCGCCGAGGCGTGCGCCACGCGCTCACCAACTGGCACACGCCCGAACTGCGGTTGCCGGCCGCCGACGCCGCCGCGCGCGCTGAGCTTGTGCGCACGCTGCTTGCCACCACCCGGCTCCCGGTGGCGATCGCGATGGTCACCGCCGGCACGCCGGACGTGGGCGATCTGAAGTCGGCCGCCGCCGCCGCCGGCATGTGGACGATCGTGCGCGGCATCGAGCGCTCGCCTTTCGTGCCCCTCGATGGCACCTGGGACGAGTACCGAGCTGGGCTGCCGTCTCGCCGCGCGCGCGAGCTGCGCCGCCGGCGGCGGCGGCTCGAGTCGCTGGGGGAGCTGCGGCACGAGGTGGCGCACGGAAGCGAGCGGCTGTGTTCGCTGCTCGCGGAAGGCCTCGAGGTGGAGGGATCGGGCTGGAAGGACGAGCAGGGGACGGCGATCCTGTCGCGCCGGGAGACGAGGCTGTTCTACGCCCGCGTGGCTCACTGGGCGGCTCATCGCGGCTCGCTCCGGCTCGCATTCCTGCGACTCGACGAGCGTCCGATCGCCTTCCACCTCACGATCGAGGAGGGCGGCTCCGCGTACCAGCTCAAGGGCGGCTACGACCCCGCGCTGCGGGCGTTCTCACCGGGCTCTCTGTTGATCGAGGAGATGCTCGCGTGGGCATTTGCGCGCGGCCTCCGAACCTACGAGTTCCTCGGAGCGGACGAGCGCTTCAAGCTCGATTGGACGTCGAGCTTCCGCGATCGCCTCACCGTCCAGGCGTTCCCGCGCTCGGCGGCCGGCTCGCTCGGCTGGTCCGCGTATGCGTACGGACGGCCGCTCGCCAAGCGGGCACGCGACCTCATACGGCGATGAGATTTCCGTCCATCGCGTTCTATCCCCCGCTGCCCCCCGGCGCATACCTGCGGCGTCCGGCCGGGGAGCTGCCGTACCCGCTGGGCAGGCCGGACTGCTCGCTGTTCCTACGCGGCCGTCACGCGATCTGGCAGGCGCTGCATGCGCTGGGGCTCGGGCCGGGGGACCGCGTCCTTGCCCCGGCGTGGCATCACGGCGCGGAGATCGAAGCCCTGCTCCGCGGCGGGTCGGACGTCGCCTTCTACGAGCTCGGAGAGGACGCGGAACCCGTTGAGCACGAGCTCGACTCGCTCGTCGACCGGCGGACGCGCGCGCTCTTCCTCACCCACTATCTCGGTTTCCCTCAGGATGCGGCGCGCTGGCGCCGCTGGTGCGACGAGCGCGGGCTCCTGTTGATCGAGGACGCGGCACATGCCTGCCTCGCACGCGTGGGCGAAGTGCCGGCGGGATCGCACGGCCACGCCGCGATGTGGTGCCTGTACAAGAGCTTTGCGCTGCCGGACGGCGCAGCGCTGCGCCTGGCCCACGGACCGATGCCCGAGGCACACCTGGCGCCGGCGCCGGGAGCGAGGGAGCTGGCCCGCGGCCATGCGCACTGGCTGCTGGGACGCGCGCACGCGATGTCCACGCTCGCCGGCCGCGCGAACGGAAATGGGAACGGGCATTTCGACCTCGCGGCCGAGATCCAACTGGGTGAGCCGGGCAGCCCGCCGTCGGCAGCCACGGCGTTCCTGCTCTCGCGCGTTGTGGACGGAAGTGCGGCCACACGGCGGCGGGCCCACTACGCGGTGCTGCTCGACGAGCTCCGGCACCAGACGCTCGAACCGTTCGACCGGCTCCCGGACGGCGCTTCGCCACTCGGCTTCCCGCTTCGCTGTCCGGACAAACGGGGCATGCTCGAGCAGCTCGGCGCGCGCGGCATCGAGGCGGTGGACTTCTGGTCCGCGCCGCATCCGCTCCTGCACGCCGACCTCTACTCGACGAGCCGTCGCCGCCGGGAGAGCACCGTGCTCCTGCCCGTCCATCAGGAGCTGCGGCCGGCCGACCTGGAGCGCATGATCGCCGCGGCGAAGGGACGGCGCGTGCCCGCCCCGCCGCTTCGGGTGGAGCGCGCGGGCTCGGTAGCGGAGCTCTACGAGGAATGGTCCGAGCTCGCGCTGCGCGCGCGGAATGTGTTCGCCACCCCGGAGTGGGCCACGACGTGGTGCGAGCACCTGCTTCACGAACGCCCGCTCGAGCTCCTGGCCTTGCGCGCCACGAGCGGGCGGCTTGTGGCGGTGCTGCCGCTGTATGTGATGTCGGAGCGGCCTCTTCGCATGCTGCGGGTGGTGGGCCATGGGCCGGGCGAGGATCTCGGCCCCGTCTGCGACCCGCGCGATCGCGTGCGGGTCGGGCGGATGCTGCCGAAGGTGCTGTCGGACGTCGGGGCGCATGCCCTGCTCGCCGACCATGTGAGCTGCCAGGCCGGCTGGAGCGCGCTCTCGGGAGCGCGCCGTCTGCGATCGGAGCCGAGCCCCATCATCCGCTTTGACGGCAGCGACTGGCACGGGTTCATGGCCGGT
The DNA here is from genome assembly GCA_035273245.1 of Thermoleophilaceae bacterium. Taxonomy (GTDB): domain Bacteria; phylum Actinomycetota; class Thermoleophilia; order Solirubrobacterales; family Thermoleophilaceae; genus JAICJR01. Next base: position 2,768 of record DATEPK010000027.1, on the reverse strand, counting down.
CGCAGCCGGCGCCTGCGTAAGGAGCTCGGCCGCCACGATCGGCAGCTCGCGCGCGACCACGGCCTGCGCTGTGTGTCGAATGGCGACTTCGACACCTTCGTCGCGCTGCACGAGGCGCGCTGGCGCGACGGCGGCTCGCGCTTCCTTGGGCAGGCCGCTTTCCACCGCGCGTTCGCGGCGGTGGCGCGCGACCGCGGCTGGCTGCGCGTGTGGACGCTCGAGGCGGACGGCCGCCCCGTCGCGGCGGCATACGGCTTCCGCTATGCCGGCGTGGAGTTCGACTATCAGGGCGGCCGCGACCCGGACTGGACCGGTCCGTCCACCGGGCTCGTGCTGCAGGGCCGGCAGATCCGAGCGGCTCTGGAGGATGGTGTGGACGAGTACCGCCTCTGCCGCGGCGACGCCTGGTACAAGCAGCGCTTCGCCACGCACGACCCCGGGCTCGAGACGCTGATCGTCTCGCGCGGTCCGGCGGCATCGGCCGTGGCCGCCGCGGGCGCCGCGCTGCCCGAGCCGATCGCGAACCTGGTCAAGCGACGGCTGGCGGCATGAGCGAGGTCCACCGGCCGGCGTCGCTGACGCGCGCGGCCGCGACCACCTACGCCGCCAACGCCGCCGTCGCGCTGCTGTCGCTCGTCAACGTGCTCGTGATCGCGCGCTCGATGGGAGTGACGGGCCGCGGCGCCGTGGCGTTCCTGATCGCGGTGTCGATGATGACCGCGCACATCGTCTCGCTGAGCATCCAGGAGGCGAACGCGAACCTGGCCGCGTCGAACCCGGAGACGCGCGCGAGCCTCGCCACGAACTCGGTCCTGTTCTCGCTGGTGCTCGGCGCGCTGGCGGCGGTGGTGGTGGCCGTACTCGCGCGTGCGGTCCCCGCGCTCGGCGGCCATGTGAGCAGGGCGCTGTTCTGGTTCGCGCTCGCGAGCATCCCGCTGTCGATCCTCAAGCAGTACCTCGTCCTGCTCGTGCAGGCCGACTACGGCTTCGGCGTGGCCAACCTCGCGTGGGTGGCGGGGCCACTGACCACCACCGTGTGCAACGGAGCGCTCGCGGCTCTAGGGCTGATTGCGGTGGGCACCGCGCTCGCAGCCTGGGTGCTCGGTCAGGCGATCGGCGTGGCGCTCCTGTGCGTGCACGTGGCGCGGCACGCCGGCTTCGGACGGCCGGACGCGCCGCTCGCGCGCCGCTCGGCGTCGTTCGGGCTGAAGGCGCACGTCGGTCGCCTGATGGAGGTTGGCAACTACCGCGGGGACCAGTGGCTGCTCGGGGCCACGTGGGGGCCGCACGAGCTCGGCCTGTACAGCATCGCGGTGGCCGTGTCCGACCTGCTCGCGTACGTGCCCGGTGTGCTCGTGCTCGTGCAGCGTCCGGACCTCGTGCGGGTGGACGCTCGCGAGGCGGCGCGCCGGACGGCGCGCGTCTGCCGCGTGGGCTTCCTGGTGACGGGCGGCGCGGCCGTGATCGGAATCGCGCTGGCGCCCTTCGCGCTCCCGCGCATTTTCGGCTGGGGGTTCGAGGGCGCGGTGCCGCAGTTCCAGATCCTCGCGCTCGGAGCTGTCGGCGTGGTGGCGTTCGAGCTCTTGCGCAACGCGCTCACCGCGCAGCGCAGGCCGATGCTCGGCTCGGCGGCCGTCGGTATCGCGTTCGTTCTGACGGTGATCCTCGACCTCACGCTCATCCCTCCGTACGGCGGCATGGGAGCCGCCGTGGCCACCGCGATCGCCTACACCTGCGGCGGGATGGGCGCCGCGCTGATCTTCGGCACCGCCATGGACACGCGACTGTCGGACCTCGCCCCGCGCCGCGGCGACCTGGTGTGGGTGCGCGAGAAGGTGGCGCTGCTCGCGGCGGTGGCGCTGCCGGCGCGCCGCGTGGCCGACTAGATGCGCCTGGGCGTGTACTCGGACATGGTGTTCCGCCGCGACGGGCGAACGCTGTCGGCCGGGCACGCCTTCATCAGCTTCATCACAGGCCTGCCGCCGCGCTTGGAAGAGGTGGTGGTGTTCGGCAGGCTCGATCCCCGCGCCGGTCAATTGCCCTACCAGTTGCCGCCTCAGGGTGTGCGCTTCGTGCCCCTCCCCTACTACCGGCGCGTCACCTCCCTAGCCGCGCTCGGTGCCTCGCTGCCGCGCGCCTGCAATGCGTTCCGCGTGGAACTACCGCGGCTCGACGCGGTGCTCGTGTTCGGCCCGCACCCCGTCGCGCTCGCGTTCGCCGCGCTCGCCCGCGCGCACCGCACACCGCTCGTGCTCGGCGTGAGGCACGACTATCCGGAGTACATCCGCGGCCGCCTTCCGGGACCGGCATGGCGCTGGGCGGTGCCCGCCGCGGGCGCGATCGAAGTCGCCTTCCGTGCGGCCGGCCGGAGCGCACCCACCGTCGTGCTTGGCGACGTGGTCGCGCGACGCTACGGCCGTGGTCGCCCGACGCTCGCCACGCACTTCTCGCTCGTGCCGGCGCATGAGATCGTGAGCGACGCGGCGGCGCTTGGCCGCGACTGGTCCGGCGAGCTGCGTCTGCTCAGCGTCGGCCGGCTGTCGCAGGAGAAGAACCCGCTGCTGCTCGTGGACGTGCTGGCGCTCCTTCGGGCGCGCGATCCGCGCTGGCGGCTCACGGTGGCCGGGGACGGCCCGCTGCGGCAGCCGCTCGCGCGTCTGGCCGCCGAGCGCGGCCTCGGGGCGGCACTCGAGCTTGCCGGAAACGTGCCCAACGGTCCCGAGCTGTGGCGGCTCTACCGGCGAAGTCACGCGTTCCTGCACGTGTCG
>DATEPK010000026.1:0-6116 GCA_035273245.1 Thermoleophilaceae bacterium | reverse complement strand
ACCACGGCATTCGCCGGCACGTCCTTCGTCACCACCGAATTGGTGCCGATGATCGCGTTGTCGCCCACCGTCACTCCGCGCAGGATGCACGCGCCGTAGCCGATCCACACGTTGTTGCCGACGCGCGTGTCGCGCTTGTAGATGCCCTGCAGCCGGATCGGGCGCTCCACCTCCACCACGCCGTGGTCGAAGTCGATCAGCATCACGCGGTCGGCGATCACGCACTCGCGCCCGATGGACACGTGCTGGAAGGCGGAGATCGTGCACTCCTGGCCCATCACCGTCTTCGCCCCGATCGAGACGACGCCCTCGTGGCAGCGGATCTTCGTGCCGTGCCCGAGCCAGGACCAGCGTCCCAGCTCCACCTGCGCCGTCTTGCCGATCTGCAGCGTCACGCGCGGGCCGATGAAGCAGAGGCCGTCGAGCTTCAGCCGGCGGCCGTACGGGGTGAGGAAGCGCTTGCGCAGCAGGCGGAAGACGAGGCGGAAGTACTTCGGCGTGAACATGCCGTGGCCCCACATGAACCGGAGCAGGGCGGGCAGCCCGCCGTGGAGCGGCGCGGGTGCGGCGCGGACCTCCTTCGGGACTTCCGTGGGCGGCGGGCCTACGAGCTCGCGAACGGCTTCCATCGCGGGCCCGATGATATGTCGAGCGGCCTATGCCGCGGCCTCGATGCCGCGCTGCTCCCAGAGCGAGGGCTCGAAGGCCTTGCCCACCGGACCGCCGATCGCGAGGACGGTCGTGCCGGCGCTGCGCGCGATCGCGTGCCGCACGACCGCCGGATCCTTGACGAAGATCACCGTGCCCTTGGGGGCGTCAACCTCCTCGCCGTCGACCGTGAAGGTCGCGCGGCCCTCGATCACCACGTAGACCTCCTCGTGGCTGTCGGCGGGATCCTCGGCCAGCTCGTTGTGGTTCTCGATCACCTCGTCGCCTGGCTCGCGGCCAAGCCACGCGTTGATCCCGAACGCCTCTATACCGAGCGTGTGCCGTAGCGGCATCCAGCCCTGCACCTCCTCCACGCATGGACTTGCGATCGGCTCGATGTCAGAGAGCTTCAGGGTGCGCCAGCCGTTCTCGCTCATGCTGCTCCTTCCGTAACCAGTGAAACTGGTTTGCCAGCATAACGCGATTGCTGGTGACGCGCTACCCGAGTGCCTGGGAGAAGCCCTGCCGCCAGCTCGGATAGCGCAGCTCGAGCCCCAGTTCGGCCTTCGCCTTCGCGTTCGATGCGCCCTCCGTGCGGGTCATCATCTGCACCGCGCGCTCTCCCGCGATCCAGCGCGCGAGGAACTCCGGCACGCGCCATGGCCGCTTCGCGGCGAGCGCCTCGGCGTAGACGGGAAGCCAGTCGCGCACGGGCGCGGGCTCGTCGTCCACCACGTTGTATGCGCCGGGCGCACCGCGGTCCAGCGTGCGCACGGTGGCGGCAGCGGCGTCCTCGGTATGGATGAAGGAGAACACGCCGCCGCCGTCGCCCACGATCGGCAGCCTGCGCCTGCGCACCATCTCGGCCTGCGAGCCATCCGAGGCGTAGGAGGTGCCCGGCCCGTAGAGATAGCCGTAGCGCAGCACCACGCCCTCGATTCCCGCCGTGCCGGTGACCGCGTCCTCGAGCGCCACCACCGCTTCCACGATGTCGCCCCACTCCACGGCGAGCGGATCCTCCTCTGAATGGAGCACGCCGCCGCCGTAGCGGTACACGAAGGCGATGCTCTGCGCGACGATCCTGCGTGCCCCCGCCGCCACCGCGGCGTCCACGAGGTTGCGGGTTCCCTCATGGCGCAGCCGGTTGTTGCGCTCGAAGGCTTCGGCGTAGCGCTTGGGGTCGATCTCGCGCGGGATGTCGGTGAGCTCGTGGATCACCACCTCGGGACGAGCCTCCTTCACGACCTCGTGCAGGCGCTCCCGGTCGAACGCGTCCGCCACCGCGGGCTCGGCGCCCAGCTCGCGGAGCAGCTCGGTGCGCTCCGCCGTGCGCGTCATCCCCGTGACCTCGTGGCCATCGCCCACGAGCATGGGGACGAGCTGGCGGCCGATCACTCCCGTTGCGCCGGCCACGAACACCCTCACGGCCGGCGATGCTAGCGAGCCAGGAACGCCTCCACGGCCTCGCGGTGATCGGCGGTGGTGAAGCAGCCGGGCTCGGCGAACTCCTCCATCGCGAGCGCCTGATCCCAGCTCATGTCGGCGGCGGCGCGGAGCAGCGGCTTCGTCATCAGTACGGCGTGTTCCGGCAGCTCGGAGATGCGGTCGCACCACTCGTAGGCGGCGCCCAGCAGCTCGTCGTGCGGCACCAGCGCGTTCGCGATTCCCAGCTCGGCTGCCTCTTCGCCGGTGAGGATGCGACCGCCCGCGAAGAGCTCGAACGTGCGCTGGTAGCCGATCCGGCGGGTGAGCTGCCAGCTCGTGCCCACCTCCGGCAGCAGGCCGATCTTCATGAACGCGGGCACGAACCGGGCGCGGTCCGAGGCGAGGACGATGTCGCTCGCCAGCGCGAACGCCATGCCCACGCCCGCCGCCGCGCCGTTCACGGCTGCCACGAACACCTTGTCGGACTTCGCGATCGTGCGCACCACCCCGCCGAACTGCCAGCGGATCCAGCGCCACGCCATCGTCGTGCCCTCGCGTCCGGCGTCGATGTTCGCGTGTGCCTCGCGCATCAGCTCGAGGTCGCCCCCGGCGGAGAAGGCGGGATCCTCGCCGGTGAGCACGATCGAGCGGAGCTGACGGTCCGCCACGAGCGGCGCGAGTGCGTCTTGGAGCTGGAGGGTGAGAGGCGCGCTCAGCGCGTTCAGGTTGGTGGGATCGCTCAGTCGCACGAGCGCACGGTCGCCGGCGCGCTCCACGGTCACGAGCTCGCGCTCGTCCTCCTGCGCTGCGGCGATCAGCTCGTCGTAGGAGAGGTGGTCGCTCATCGTCGTCCTCCTTTGCGTATCGAGTTCCAGGCGGCTTCAGCGAGCAGATCGGCGGCGTCCTCGAGCGGCTCGGACATGCGCCCGTCGAGCCATTCGCGCGCCAGCTCCTGGCTTGGACCGATGACAAGCGGGAAGTAGAGGTGGGGAGGCACGCGGCGGATGTGTCCCGCCGCGGCCTGCTCGTCTATCCAGCCGAACACCTCGCCGAAGAAAGTGCGGTTCATGGCCCTCACCTGCCTCTTCGACGCGAGCAGGACCTCTGCGGAGCCCATCGAGAGCAGGTAGCGCGCCTCCTCGGAGTGCGAGGCGATCCAGCGGAGGTGGTTGCGCACCATCCCCTCGATGCCTTCGCGCGCGTCCGGCCGGGCCCGGACCAGCTCGAGCACGCTGTCCTGGTACCCGCGCAGCGAGCGCACATAGAGCTCAGCGGCCACGCCCTCCTTGCCCCCGAAGTGGTGGTAGATGCTGCCCACACTCGCCCCGGACGCCCGCCGCAGATCGTCGATCCCCGTAGCGGCATACCCCTTCCGAACAAACAGCCGAAGAGCCGCCCGCAGAATCACTTCCTGTCGAGCAGCACTGGCAACAGCTCGGGCCGAGGCCTCCATAGAACAACATTCTAGAACAAAGTTCTATGACCTATGACCTATGACCCATCACCTGCAATGACCTAGCCTTCCGGCGCGCATGAAGACCGCCTCAGAGCTACTTGACCCTCTTCTCAAGGGCGACAAACGCGCCCTCGCCCGCGCGATCTCACTCGTGGAGAACGACGACCCGGAGGGCTGGGCGCTCGTCCGCGAGGTCTATCCGAAGACGGGCAGGGCGCAGGTGGTGGGCTTCACCGGCCCGCCCGGTGTGGGCAAGTCCACGCTGATCGGCGCCCTCGTGAAGAACGCCCGCGCAGACGACCGTGAGGTGGCGGTGCTCTCCATCGACCCTTCGTCCCCTTTCACTCAGGGGGCGCTTCTCGGCGACCGCATCCGGCTCACCGAGCACTTCCTGGACCCCGGCGTGTTCATCCGCTCGATGGCGAGCCGCGGCTCCCTCGGCGGCCTGTCGGAGGCCACGCTTCAGGCGGCGCTTCTGATGGACGCCTCCGGCAAGGACGACGTGTTCCTGGAGACCGTGGGCGTGGGCCAGGCGGAGGTGGACATCATCGACCACGCCGACACCGTCGTGCTCGTGCTCATGCCGGGGTCGGGCGACTCGATTCAGGCGCTCAAGGCCGGCGTGATGGAGATCCCGGACATCATCGTGGTGAACAAGGCCGACCACCCGCTCACCGACACGATGGTGCGCGAGATCCGCGGCGTGCTCAGCCTCGGGCCGAAGACCGACTGGCGAGTGCCGATCCTGCAGACCGAAGCGGCCCGCGGCGACGGCGTGGTCGAGGTGGCGGAGAAGATCGCCGAGCACCACGAGCACATCGAGCAGGCGGGCACACTCGACGAGCGCCGCCGCCGCAACCTCATGAACGAGGTGCTCGCTCTGGCGGCGGGGCGGCTGCGCCGGCGGCTCGAGGAGTCGGTGCGCGAGGACACGTCGGTGCAGGAGCTGCTCGACGAGGTGGTGTCGCGCAAGCTCGATCCCGCGAGCGCGGCGGCCAAGCTGCTCGAGCGCGAGCTCTAGCGCTTGGCGGCAACCGGCCAGCCGAGCGCCACGAGGCGCCGCCACTGCCGCGCGTCGCGCCAGAAGAAGAGCACGATCGCCACCCCGGCCGCGACCGCCACCGTGGTGGCATACGCCGAGCCGTCGAAGAGCGGGAACACCTTCACGAGCGGGCCCCACGGAGCGTCGGGCCGCCCCGCCACGAGGCCGCCGCTGCCGAAGCGCACATCCACATACAGCCACACCGAGGCCAGCGCTGTGAGCGCCGCGAGCACGCTTCCGAGGCGCGGCGTGTGCCGGAGCCCCCATGCAACAAGCGGGATCGCGAGCGGCAGCACGGCGATCAACTGGCGGCCCGGGAACCAGGCGCCCGCGATGGCCGGCGCGAGGAACACCGCAACCACGAGCTGAACACCGATGGCGGCTGCGCACAGGCCCGCGGTGGCGGACATCCTGCGGTAGCCGGGAACCGCGTGAGCGAGGCGCTCCCGGCGCCCGCGCCACAGGAGCCACACGCCCACCAGCGCGAGAAGCAGCACCGGAGACCAGCGCAGCAGCCCCACGTTGCGGTCGAGGAACAGGCTTGCCAGCCGCGAGATGCGCGAGGCGTAGTCGGCCACGCTGCTCGCGCCCGTGGCGCGCGCACCCGCTGGAAGTCCGGAGTAGGGGGTGATGCCCCCGTAGAAGGCTTCGTTCATGGCGACGAACAGCGCGGCGCTGAAGCCGGCGATCTCCGCGCCCATCAACGCCATCAGCCCGTGCCGCCGGCTCCGCAGCCGGGCGATCACGTAGAGCGCGACGGCAATGCCCGCGGGCACGAGCCGCACCGACATCCAGGGCACGAGCGCGAGCAGCAGGAAGCAGCCGAACACGCGGGGCCGGGTGGGATGGTCGGCCGCGCTCAGGCCGAGCAGGGCGCCGCCCGCGAGCAGCGCGGCGGCCGCCATCTCCGGATAGACGGTGGTGCTGTAGGCGAGGAGTGGAGGGGAGAGGCCGACAGCGAGTGTCGCGCCGAGGGCCCAGGGGTCCGGCACCACCCGCAGGGCGAGCATGTACGCGAGCGCGACGGCGAGCGCCGCCAGAGCCGCGAGGAAGAACTCAACGGCGTGCGGGCCGCCGGCCATGTATGCCGGCGCGAGCAGCAGCGGGAAGCCGAGCCCGCCCGGCTCGTACAGCGTGCGGTGCACACGATCCGGCACGCCCGCGCTCACGAGCTTGTGCATGTAGAAGCTCCGGTAGGCATTCGACCGGTAGTCGTCGAATACGTTCACGTCGCCGTCCCGGGCGAGCGACCGCGTGGTGATCAGAAAGCGCGGCTCGTCGCCGGCATAGGCCGAGTGGTCGAAGGCGCGCATGCCCACTGTGGCCGCGTAAGCGCCAAACAGCACGAGCCACACGACCAGCGCGCGCCGCCTCACGCGCAGCATCCCTTGCAGGGAACCATAAGCACGCAGAGTAAGAGGATGGTCGGCTGGGGGCGAGAAGGCGAGGGGATCAACCCGACCCCGACAGACGCCTTCGGGAGGACGTTCTGACGATGTTACGCCTGCTCCTTGCCTCAGCGATCGGTGCGCTGGTTGCCTGCGC
>DATEPK010000025.1:0-3576 GCA_035273245.1 Thermoleophilaceae bacterium | reverse complement strand
CGCTCGAACCACGCCATCGCCGAGGCGATGGTGGTAACCGAACGCGCGGTCGAGAAGCACGTCACCAGCATCTTCGGGAAGCTCAAGCTTCCGCCCACGGCCGAGGACCACCGCCGGGTGCTGGCCGTACTGCGCTACCTGCGGGCGTAAAGCACCTCACAAGGGGGGTGTGGATAGCCCCACCGGTAGACGCCAGGTTTCCGCATAGGCGGTTTGCGCCGGCGGCGAGAGCATTGCCACTCCGCTACTCGTTCTCGAAAGGACCCGCGTCTTGAATGCTCCCCTGATCGTCTCCGCCGTGGACCTTCACCGGCGCTACGGAGAGGGCGACGCCGCCGTCGACGCGCTCGATGGCGTAACCGTCGGCTTCCCCAAGGGCCGGTTCACGGCCATCATGGGCCCGTCCGGGTCCGGCAAGTCCACACTGATGCACATCCTGGCCGGCCTCGACCGCCCCACCGGCGGCTCTGTGGTCGTGGATGGCGTCGAGCTCGGCGGGCTCGACGACAAGAAGCTCACCCAGCTTCGCCGCGACAAGTTCGGCTTCATCTTCCAGTTCTTCAACCTGCTCCCGGTCCTCACGGCCGAGGAGAACATCACGCTGCCGCTGAAGATCGCCGGCAAGAAGCCGGAGAAGGCGTGGCTCGATGAGCTGATCGAGGCCGTTGGCCTCAGCGATCGCCGCTCGCATCGCCCGTCGCAGCTGTCAGGCGGCCAGCAGCAGCGCGTGGCCGTTGCGCGTGCCCTGCTCACGAAGCCCGCGGTGGTGTTCGCCGACGAGCCCACCGGCAACCTGGACTCGAAGGCCGGCGACGAGGTGCTGCAGATGCTGCGCCGCGCGGCTGACGACTACGGCCAGACCGTGATCATGGTGACCCACGACCCGCACGCCGCCGCCATCGCCGACCACATCGTGGTGCTGGTGGACGGCCAGGTGGTCCGCGAGACCCCCGCCGGCGAGGCCGACGAGGTGGTCGAGCTCATGAAGGCGGTCGCCTGATGCTCGCAGTCTCGCTCAAGGGAATGGCGGGGCGGAAGCTCCGCACCGTGCTCACGGCCCTTGCGGTCGTGCTCGGCGTGGCCTTGATCGCGGGCACCTACATCCTCACCGACACGATCGATCGCCAGTTCGATCAGATCTTCGCGCAGGTGAGGAAGGGTGTGGACGTGAGCGTCACGCCGAAGAAGCTCTTCAACTCGGACAACAACTCGAACCCGCCGGCCTTCCCGGCTTCCTACGTGTCACAGGTGCAGCAGGTTCCGGGCGTGCAGAAGGCAGCCGGCGGCATCTTCGACAACGGTGTGATCCTCGACAACAAGGGCAAGAAGATCGGCGGCTCGAACGGCGCACCGAACTTCATCTCGAGTGATTCGCCCGCTCCGTTCAACCCGTTCCACTACGTGGCCGGTCATGGCCCGACCGCGCCGAACCAGATCTCGATCGACAAGTACACGGCCGACAAGCAGCACTGGCACGTGGGCTCGACAGTCCGCGTGGGCGGCCGTGGTCCGGCGCAGCCGTACACGGTCGTCGGCATCGCGAAGTTCGGCAAGCTCAACGGCCTCGCCGGGGCGGCCATCGCCGTGATGACGCTCGACCAGGCCCAGAAGGTCACGGACAAGGCCGGAAAGCTCGACGGGATCGACATCAAGGCCGCGCCTGGCATCAAGCCGGACGCTCTCGTCACCCGCGTTCAGCAGGCACTGCCGAACACGGTCACGGTGCGCACCGGCGCCGAACAGGCGGCCAAGGACGCCTCGGACACAAAGTCCGGCCTCGGCTTCATCAAGACGCTCCTGCTCGTGTTCGCGGGCGTGGCGCTGTTCGTCGGCGCGTTCATGATCTTCAACAGCTTCTCGATCACGATCGCCCAGCGCACGCGCGAGCTGTCGATGCTGCGTACGGTCGGCGCGTCGCGCCGTCAGGTACTCGGGTCGGTGCTCGGTGAGGCAGTGGTCATGGGATTCAGTGCGTCGGTGATCGGCCTCGGGCTCGGCATCGTCCTGGCCAAGGGCCTGAAGGCCCTCTTCAAGGCCGTGGGTGCCGACCTCCCGGGCGGCTCGGCCGTGGTCGAGTCGCGCACGATCATCGTGTCGCTGATCGTCGGCACGCTCGTGACGGTGATCGCGAGCCTCTCGCCGGCCCTCCGCGCCACGCGTATCCAGCCCATCGAGGGCGTGCGCGAGGGCGCCGTGATCCCGAGGACGCGCTTCTCGAGGATCAAGACGCCGTTCGGCGCTGTCACGCTCGGGCTCGGCGTCGCGCTCATGTGCCTCGGGCTGTTGACGAACAGCACCGGCAGTGGCGTGTGGCTGCCGCTCCTGTTCGGCACCGTGCTGGTGTTCATCGGCGCGGCGATGTTCTCGAGCAAGCTCGTGCGCCCGATCGCCTCGCTCGTCGGGCGTCCGATGGAGAGCCTGCGCGGCGTGAGCGGTCAGCTCGCGCGCGAGAACGCCACGCGCAACACGGCTCGCACCGCGTCCACCGCGGCGGCACTCATGGTCGGACTCGCCCTCGTCTCGGGCGTGACGATCTTCGCCGCGGGCATCAAGAAGTCCGTCGACAGCGCGATTGACAACAGCGTGAAGGCCGGGCTGGTTGTGGAGAACAAGGACGGCTGGTCCTCGATCCCGGCGGCCACCGGCAAGGCCGTGGCGCAGGTGCCGGGCGTTGCCAGCTCGTCCGAGCTCCGGCTGTCCCAGGCCAAGGTGGCCGGCGTGAGCGGCACGCCCGACGTGAGTGGCGTGAACCCGCAGACGCTGCCGGCCGTCTACCAGCTCGACTGGAAGAAGGGCTCGAACGCGACCCTCAGCCGGCTGAACGGCAACAACGCGATCGTCAGCGAGTCGTGGTCCAAGTCGAAGCACAAGAAGGTCGGACAGCGGATCGACATCACCACGCAGTCCGGCAACCACGCCACCTACACGATCGTCGGGACGTACAAGAACAACGTCCACTTCCTCGGCGACATCGCCGTGACGAACCAGACGCTGGCCCGTGACTTCAAGGTCACCGACGACCAGTTCGTGATGTACGGGCTGAAGCCCGGCGCGAACGCGGATCAGGTGAAGGCGCAGGCGTCGAAGATCCTCGCGGCGCAGTACCCCAACGCCGAGGCGGACACGAAGAGCGGCTTCAAGAAGACCCAGACGCAGTGGATCAGCCAGATCTCTGCCTTCTTCTACGTGTTGCTCTCGCTAGCGGTGATCGTGTCCCTGTTCGGGATCGTGAACACGCTCGTGCTCGCCATCTACGAGCGCACTCGCGAGCTCGGCCTGCTGCGTGCCGTCGGCATGTCCAAGCGGCAGGTCAAGCGGATCGTGCGCTACGAGTCGGTGATCACCGCGCTCATCGGAGCCATCCTCGGCACCGTGCTCGGCGTGTTCTTCGCCGTGATCGTCTCCCGGCCTCTGGCTGGCGAGGGCTTCCAGCTCTCGTTCCCGGTCGGGACACTGGTGATCCTGCTCATCCTCGCCGGTCTGGCCGGTGTGCTGGCAGCGATCACCCCCGCGCGACGTGCCTCGAAGCTCAACGTCCTCGAGGCGCTCGCGTACGAGTAGCGGGTCCCCTCCTCC
>DATEPK010000024.1:0-2002 GCA_035273245.1 Thermoleophilaceae bacterium | reverse complement strand
CAGCTTCCTGATCCATGTGCGGCCGTGGCGGAGGTGGAAGGTCTCCTCCTTGTCGACCTTCTTCAGCGCGCGCTTCCATGGGCCGAAGGTGGAGGACTGGTAGATGTCGCTGAGCAGCACGAATCCCGCCTGGTCGTAGAGGGCGTTCGCGCAGACGAGCTCCACCCATGAGTTCAGGGGAACGTCGAAGGCGTACGGGTACTTGAACTCCCCGGCCGGGCGCTCGTACATGAGCCAGTCCATGTCCACGCCGCAGTCGCCGAGGAGCCGGAAGGCGATGTGCGCGTGGGCGAGCTCGTCCTGGATGATCGACATCGCGGAGCCGAAGTTGTTGAGCGCGGGGGCGTGCTGGGCGGCGCGCAGATAGGACGGCGCCGAGACCCATTCCGTGTCGGCTGAAACCGTGAGGATGCGCCGGATGCCGCGCAGGTACTCGGGGGACATGTGCTCGAGCCCCTCCACGAGCCTGCCCGCCGCGAGGTGCTCCCGCACCTCGTCCTCGGTGCGCTGGGCGAGCTGCTCGATGTCGGCTTCGACGTATGACACTTGACTTACGAGCGTGAGTTTATAGTCTCCCACCGTGCCGTCAAGCAACCCTCTGCTCGTCGAGCTGGATGGCGTGCGCCCCACCATCGGCCGCGACGTTTTCATCGCTCCCACGGCGGTGCTGATCGGCGACGTGCGCGTGGCCGATCGCGCGAACATCTGGTTCGGAGCGGTGCTGCGCGGCGACTTCTCGTATATCGAGGTCGGCGAGGGCAGCTCGGTTCAGGACAACACGGTGATCCACTGCGCCGGCGACCTGCCGACAGTGATCGGCCGCGACGTGACCGTCGGCCACGGCGCGATCCTCGAGGGCTGCGTGGTGGAGGACCGCGCCCTCGTGGGAATGGGCGCGATCCTGTGCCAGCGCTCCCGCCTCGGAGCTGGGGCGATGCTGGCGGCGGGCGCGGTGCTGTCCGAGCGCACGGAGATCGGGCCGGGGATGCTCGGCGCCGGCGTGCCCGCGCGCGAGAAGAAGGAGCTGACGGGCTCAGCCAAGAGCTGGACGGAGTTCGCGGCCGCGGACTACCAAGGGCTCCGCGAGCGCTACATCCACAACCTGGAGGAAGCCAGTGCCACAGATGCTGATTGGCGGCGAGCAGCGAGCCGCAGCCGCTGAGCTCGAGGTAGTGAACCCGGCCACCGAGGAGGTGGTCGACACCGTGCCGGCGGCCTCCGCGGACGATGTGAACAGCGCGGTGGAGGCTGCGAAGCGCGCGTTCCCGGACTGGTCGAAGACGGACACGGAGAAGCGCGCGGCCGTGCTCGCCGCGGCCGCGGACCTGATCGAGCAGAACGCCAAGGAGCTGGCCGCGATCCTCACGTCCGAGCAGGGCAAGCCGATCGCGGAGGCGCTGGGCGAGGTCACGCACCTGGTCCACGGCGTGCACTACTACGCCGAGGCCGCCACCAAGGTGCGCGGCGTTCACCAGGAGCTGCCATCGGCGTTCGGGCCCGCGTACGGCATGGTGATCCGGCGCCCGCTGGGCGTGTGCGCTGCGATCACGCCCTACAACTTTCCGCTCACGCTGCTCGGCACCAAGGTCGCGCCAGCACTCGCCACCGGCAACACCGTGGTGGCGAAGCCGGCCGCCACCACCCCGCTGGCCACCCTGCGGGTGGGCGAGCTGTTTGCCGAGGCGGGAGTGCCAGACGGCGTGCTCAACGTCGTGACAGGGCGCGGATCCGAGATCGGCGACGCGCTCGTGTCGCACCCCGACGTGCGCCGCGTGGCGTTCACCGGCTCAACGGATGTGGGCAAGCACGTGGCGAGCCTCACGGCGCCTGCTCTCAAACGTGTGACGCTCGAGCTGGGCGGGTCCGACCCGGTGATCGTGTGCGAGGACGCGGACGTGGAGGCGGCGGTGAAGGCCGTGATCATCGGCCGCTACTGGAACGCGGGGCAGGCGTGCCTGGGGTGCAAGCGCGTGTACGTGCACGAGTCGGTGTACGACGACTT
>DATEPK010000023.1:0-6635 GCA_035273245.1 Thermoleophilaceae bacterium | reverse complement strand
ACGAAATAGAGCTCCTCCTGCTCGTCGTGGAAGTGCCGTCCGGACTCGATGCCCGTCGGGATCACGACGGCGTTCACGCCGAACGCGGTCACGCCCAGCGCGGGGCGGATCTTGCGGAAGCCGGGGCCCTCACCCAGGTCGTCGAGGTGGCCTATCGCGTAGCCATCGCCTGTCACGACTTCGCCCATTGCTGCTCTCCTTCTGGTTAGGTCCGTTGCATCATGCTACCCGCTTCGGGCGTACGATGCTTCTTGAGATGAGCGATAAGGAGCAGCGTGAGCCGAAGCGCCGGCGCCGCGTTTTCCTCGGCGGGCTCGGGCGAATGGTCCAGCCGCCTCTGACCACGCCTCAGTGGAAGGACGCGATCCGGGAGGACGAGGCTCGCGGGCCTAAGAAGAAGGACGACCCGCGAGAGCGGTAAGGGCCCAATGGAGACGACGTGGTCGATATTGCGGCCTGTCAGTGGCCGCTAGATCGACCACGTCCCGCTCACTACGCCTTCGCCTCCGCCTGCTTCCGCTCCCGCTCCGCCTCGCGCAGCTCCACGCGCCGGATCTTCCCCGTGAGCGTCTTCGGCAGATCGGGCACGAACTCGATCTCGCGCGGATACGCGTACGCCGAGTGCCGCTCGCGCACGTGCTTCTTGATCTCGTCTGCCAACCCGTCCGAAGCCGAATGCCCCTCGTTCAAGACGATGAACGCCTTCACGATCGTGCCGCGCTTCTCGTCGGGTGACGCCACGGCGGCCGCCTCCAGCACCGCGGGGTGCTCCACGCACGCGGACTCAACCTCGAACGGCCCGATCCGGTAACCGGCGGAGATGATCACGTCGTCCGCGCGGCCGGCGTACCAGAAGTAGCCGTCCTCGTCCGTCTGCGCCGCGTCCTTGGTGTGGAACCACTCGCCCTCGAACACCTCGCGTGTGTCCTCAGGCCGGTTCCAGTAACCGAGCGGATAGTGCGGGTTCGAGCGCGCCCGCAGGCAGATCTCGCCGCGCTCACCGGCGGGAAGCGGCTGCTCGTCCTCGTCCAAGACGGCCACATCCCAGCCCGGCAGCGGCAGCCCCATCGATCCCTCGCGCACCTCCACCGACGGGAAGTTGCCGCACAGCGGGTAGCTCTCAGTGAGCCCGTAGTAGTCGAGCACCGTGAGCCCGTACTGCTCGCGGAACCAGTGGATCACCTCCGGGTTCAAAGGCTCCCCCGCCGAGCACACCACCCGCATCTGGTCGAGCGGAAAGCGCGATCCCGCATCCGGCACCGCCCGCATCGAGCGCAGAGCCGTCGGCGTCGTGAACATGTTCTGCACGCCGTGCTTCGAGAGCTGCCGCAGCTGCTCCTCCGGATCGAACCCGCCCTTGCGCGCGTACACGAACTGGACGCAGCCGTAGCGCCACGGCGCGAGCAGCGGGCAGATCCCCGCGGCCCAGGCCCACTCGCCCGAGCCGTGGAAGAGCTCGCCCTCCTGCACGTCGTGGCAGAACTCGAACTCCTCGTGCGCGAGCAGGTAGCGGTGCGCGTGGAGGATGCCCTTCGCCATTCCCGTCGTGCCTGAGGAGTAGTAGAGCTGGGCGGGGTCGTCGGCGGCGGTGTCCACCATGTCGTACGAGTCGGATGCCTGCTGTAGAGCGGCAGACAAGTCGATGTCGCCCGACTCGGCCTGGCCGTCAAGAACGAAGATCACCTCCGCGAGCCCGTCAGGAATCCGGTGCCGGTTGGCCGAGTCCGTCACGAGCGCCTTCGCCTGCGAGTCGCGCAAACGGTGCTCTATGCCCTCGTCGCCGTACAGGACCGACATCGAGAGCAGGATGCCGCCGGCCTTGTAGGTGCCGAGGAACACGGCGGCGGTCTCGGGCAGGGACGGCAGCAGCGTGGCCACGCGATCGCCGCGCTCCACTCCGTGCGCGCCAAGAACGTTGGCGAACTTGTTCGAAAGCGACTGCAGCTCGCCGAACGTCACCCGGCGCTCGCTGCCGCGCCAGTCCTCCCAGATCATCGCGAGGCGATCGGCGGGATGCTTGTCACATACGTCGGCGGCGATGTTGTAACGCTCCGGAACCTCCCACCGATGTTGTGCACGCATTTCCTCGTAGGTCCCGAGTCGGTACTTTCTGTAGCCCATCGCTCCTCCTCTCCGGCACCGGAGCGGGAGGTGGTCCGAGCCCCGGTTGGACATCGCGCTGGATGGATCCTCGCACCTTTCTTCCACCCCACCGAGTACCCGTGGCCGCGCTCCCCGAGCTGGGCGCGCCGGCGCCCGTGGCGTCACCGCTCGGCGAGGTGCACGGCCCGGCAGTGGTGGTCTTCCTGCGACACGTGGGCTGCCCCTTTGCCGAGGCGACGATGCGCGCGCTGTCAGATCACGCCGACCAGCACGAGGACATCGACTGGATCGCGGTGAGCCACGCGCCGCTCGAGGCCACCGACCGCTGGTGCGCGGCCATCGGCGCGAGCCATCGCGTGCGCCTCGTGATCGACGAGGAGCGCTCGGCGTACGGCGCCTGGGGGCTCGGCCGGAGCAGCCTGGGTCACTTCGCCGGCAGGCGATCGCTCGCGGCGGTCGCGCAGCTCGCCCGCGAGGGCATCCGCAATCGCCACCCGGCCGGCACCCGCTGGCAGCGCGCAGGCACGTTCGGCGTGGACCGCGGCGGCACGATCGTGTGGCGCCACATCCCCGCGCACGCGGGCGAGCTGCCGGACCTCGACGCCGCGGCCGGGGCCGTCCGCTAGCCGCCCTTTCCGACCACCGCGCGAGTTACCTTCCGGCGGCAATGAGCCTCGCCGACGACGATCGCCTCTACCTCTGGCACCCCTTCACGCAGCAGCGGATCTGGGAGAAGGAGGAGCCGCTGATCGTGCAGCGCGCCGAGGGCACGGACCTGATCGACACGAACGGCCGTCGCTACATCGACGGCGTGTCGTCCTTGTGGTGCAACGTCCACGGTCACCGCCACCCGCACATCGACGAGGCGGTGAAGGCCCAGCTCGAGACCGTCGCGCACAGCACCATGCTCGGCCTCTCCCACCCGCCCGCCATCCAGCTGGCGCGGCGGCTCGTCGAGATCGCGCCGCCCGGCCTCACCCGCGTCTTCTACTCGGACAGCGGCTCCACGGCCACCGAGATCGCGCTCAAGATGGCGTTTCAGTACTGGCAGCAGCAGGGCGGCGAGCACAGGCGCAAGACGCGCTTCATCTCGCTGCGCGACTCCTACCACGGGGACACGATCGGCTCGGTCTCGGTCGGTGGGATCGACCTCTTCCACTCCATGTACCGGCCGCTTCTCTTCGACACCTACAAGGCGGAGCCGGGCGATCCATCGCACATGGAGCTGATCCTCGAGGAGCACCGAGGTGAGATCGCGGCGGTGATCATGGAGCCGCTGGTGCAGGGTGCCGCGGGGATGATCGTGCATCCGGAGGGCTACCTGCGCGAGGTGCGCGAGCTCTGCGACCGCCACGGCGTCCTGCTGATCTGCGACGAGGTGGCTGTGGGCTTCGGGCGCACCGGCCGGATGTTCGCGTGCGAGCACGAGGACGTGGCGCCGGACCTCATGTGCGTGGCCAAGGGCATCACCGGCGGCTACCTCCCGCTCGCCGCCACTCTTGCGAGCGAGCGGATCTACCAGGGCTTCCTCGGGGAGCACGAGGACTTCCGCACGTTCTTCCACGGCCACACCTACACGGGCAACCCGCTCGCCTGCGCGGCGGCGCTCGCCACGCTCGACGTGTTCAGGGAGGAGCGAACGCTCGAGCGCCTCCAGCCGAAGATCGAGCTCCTCGGGCGGCTGCTGGAGCCCGTTGCCGAGCTGCCGATGGTGGCGGAGGTGCGCCGGCGCGGCTTCATGGTCGGAATCGAGCTCGGGAGCTATCCGGTGGAGGCTCAGATGGGCCACAGGGTCACGCTCGAGGCGCGCCGGCGCGGCGCGATCGTGCGCCCGCTCGGCGATGTGGTGGTGCTCATGCCGCCGCTCGCCATTGCGGAGGCCGATCTCGAGCGGCTGGTGGTGATCGTGTGGGAGGCGATCGTGTCCGCCACCGAACAGCGTGAGCTGGCAGCCGCATAGCTGTAGGTAGATACTCGGCGTGATGGACGAGCGGATCGAGCTCGCGCGGCGCGCCTACCGGACGTTCAACGACGGTGACGTGGACTACTCGCTCTTCCACCCCGAGCTCTGCATCGTCCAGACCTCGAGCCTCGCGGGAACCACGGGTACGTTCATGGGCCACGACGGACTGCGCCGTTCGGCCGAGCAGCTCAGGGAGGGGTTCGAAGAGCTGCGCTTCGAGCCAGAGGAGTACACCGAGCTCGAAGACGGCAGGCTGCTCATGCACTGCCGCTTCGTGGGCCGCGGCACGCGAAGCGGCATAGAGCTCCACGCCGACGGTTGGCACATCCTGACCTTCCGCGACGGCCTGCTGTCGCGGCTCGAGATCTATCCGAGCAGGCGCAGGGCGCTCGCCGCGGCGGGTCAGCCCTCGTAGGGGCTGAAGTCCTTCTTACGAGCGCCGCAGACGGGGCAGAACCAGTCGCTCGGGATTTCCTCGAATGGGGTTCCGGGCGGCACGCCGCCGTCAGGGTCGCCCTCCGCGGGGTCATAGATGAATCCGCACGACTCGCAGATCCAGAGTTGCTGTGTGGCTGCTTCCACGACCCGGGCAGGTTAGCGGGAGTAGGCTGCCGCCGATGTCAGGAAGGGACCGCCGGATCGACCGCGCCCCGCATCACGGCGAGGAGCTGAACACGGGCGAGGTGACGAAGGCGCGCGAGGCGGCGTCCGTGATCGTGCTGCGAGACGGCCGCGACGGGCCGGAGGTGCTGCTCGTGCAGCGCAACCCGGCGCAGCGCTTCATGGGAGGCGCCTGGGTGTTCCCGGGCGGTGCCGTGCACGAGGGCGACGGCGACCCCGCGGAGACCGGCCGGCGCGAGCTCGAGGAGGAAGCGGCCCTCGCGCTGCCGGACACGAGCGGCTTCGTCCCCTTCTCCCGCTGGATCACGCCCGAGGAGGCAAAGATCCGCTTCGACACCTACTTCTACGTCGCCGAGGCGCCTGCTGGTGCCGACCCGCGCTGCGACGGCGAGGAGTGCGTCGACCTGCGCTGGATGCGGCCGGCCGACGCGCTCGCCGCCTACCGCCAGGGCGACCTCAGCCTCGTGTTCCCCACGATCAAGCACCTCGAGCAGCTCGCCGAGTTCGACTCGGTGGCTCAAGCACTCGAGAGCGCGCGCGGACGCGAGGTGGAGCCGGTCATGCCGAAGATCCTCATGCATGACGAATCCGCCGAGATCGTCCTCCCCGGGGAGCCCGGCTATGGCGACTGACGGCCTCACCGTCACCGTGACCGGCCCCACGGGCGACCTCGGCGTGGCCATCGTGTCCGCGCTCGAGCGCTCGCGGCGTGTGAAGCGGATCGTGGGAATGGCTCGGCGGCCGTTCGAGCCCGAGGTGGTGGGCTGGAAGAAGACCGAATACCGCCAGGGCGACGTTCAGGACCGCGACAGCGTCCGCGACGCGGTTAAAGGCTCAGACGTGGTGGTCCACCTCGCCTTCGCGATCCTGTCGGCGAGCGACGCCACCCACGCGATCAACGTGGAGGGATCGAAGACGGTGTTCGAGGAGGCCGCCAAGGCCGGCGCCGAGCGCATCTGTTACGCGTCGAGCGTGGCGGCTTACGGCTTCCACCAGGACAACCCGGACTGGCTTACGGAGGACGTCGAGCCGCGCGGCACCCCCGAGCACTTCTACTCCGCGCAGAAGGCGGAGGTGGAGAGCGTGCTGGCCCAAGTGCTGCTTCGTCGCACGAACACGAGCGCGTACGTCTTCCGGCCCTGCATCGTGGCGGGCCCCCGCGCCCAGACACTGCTCGAGGAAATCCCGTACGTGCGCCTCTCTGAGGCGATGCCGGACGCAGTCGTCCGGCTGATCGGCTTCATGCCGATGCTGCGGCCGGTGATTCCCGATCCGGGCACCCGCTTCCAGCTCGTGCACGAGGACGACGTGGCGTCGGCGTTCGTGGCGGGTGTGCTCGGCAAGGGCCCGCCCGGCCCCTACAACCTCGCCGGCGGCGGAACCCTGCGAACGAGCGACCTGGCCGACGCGCTCGGCTGGTACTCGATCCCGGTGCCGGAGCTGGCCGTCGAAGCCACCGCCGAGGTGATCGCCCGCATCCCCGGAGCACCAGCCCAGCTCGCCTGGATCCATTCAGTCCGCAAGGAAGTGCTGATGAAGACCGACCGAGCCCGCAAGGAATTGGGCTGGAGACCCAAGCACACAGGCAAGGCGACGCTCAAGGAGCTGGTCGCGGCCCACAGGGCGGACGAGGCGGAAGGCCAGGGTTAGGTCATAGGTCATGGGTCATAGGTCATAGGTCATAGGGCCCCGCTCGGGGTAGTTCCTCTGACCTATGACCTCTGACCTCTGACCTCGTTACCCTGCGCAGTTCTGCGATGCGGGGGCAAGAGCACAACCTAGGGCGCCGAGCCGTGTTGCTACTCCAGCCCTTGTCCCCCCTCCGCACGCTATTCGCCGTCGCGCTGCTCGCGCTCGCCCTTCCGGGCGTGGCCGGCGCCGCGGTATACACGCCACAGCCGAAGGTGCTCTACCACGACGGCCACACCGGCCGTTACCTGATGGACGG
>DATEPK010000022.1:0-21776 GCA_035273245.1 Thermoleophilaceae bacterium | reverse complement strand
ACGAACTGGCAGATTCTGGGGTCGGTATCCGGACCCATTGTCTGCCAGTTCGATGTGACCACCGTTATTGCTGCTGTAAGCGCCTGATCAGTTGAGGCGTTCTACGAGCATCGCCATACCCTGGCCGCCGGCCACGCACATGGTCTCGAGCCCGATCGACTTGTCGTCTGACTCGAGGTCGTTGAGCAACGTGGCCATGATGCGGGCACCGGTCATGCCGAAGGGATGGCCCAGCGCGATCGCGCCGCCGTGCGGGTTGAGCTTCTCGAGCGGGATGTCGCACTCGTCCATGATCGGGATCACCTGGGCGGCGAACGCCTCGTTCAGCTCCACCACGTCCACGTCTTCCATCGTCATCCCGGCGCGCTTCAGCACGTTGCGGATCGCGCCGATCGGCGCGACGCCCATGATCTCCGGCTCGAGGCCGCTCGTGGCGGACGCGATCACGCGGGCCCGCGGCTTGAGCCCGAGCTCCTTCGCGCGCGTGTCGGACATGACGAGCACGGCGGCCGCCCCGTCGTTCAGCGGACACGAGTTGCCCGCCGTCACGCGGCCGTCCTCCTTGAACGCCGGCTTGAGGGACTGCAGCTTCTCGAACGTGCTGTCCGCACGCGGGCCGTCGTCCTTCTCGACGCTGTTGCCGTCCGGCAGCTCGATCGCCACGATCTCGCGGTCGAAGAACCCCTCGTCGCGCGACTGCACGGCCAGTTCCTGCGAGCGCTGCGCGTACCTGTCCATGTCGTCGCGCTGCACGTCGTACTTGTCGGCCACGTTCTCGGCCGTCATGCCCATCTCGATGTAGGCGTTGGTGCGGCCGTCCTGGCCGTTCAGCTTTTCGTTGTGGAAGTCCGCCTGCGGAATGTTGTCGCGAACGTCCTCAGGCGCGTTCTGCCTGAGCGCGCTCATCAGCTGCGGCAGCCCGTTCTCGGACCACATGCCCACTCGGCTCACGTGCTCCACGCCGGCGGCGATGTACGCGTCGCCCTCGCCCGCCATGACGGCGTGGGCGGCGATGCGGATGGCCTGCAGCGACGAGGCGCAGTAGCGGTGCACGGTCGTGCCGGTGACGGTGTCCGGAAGGCGCGACAGCAGCACGAGGATGCGGCCGATGTTGAACGACTGCTCGCCCTGCGGCAGGCCGCAGCCGCAGATCAGGTCCTCGATCGAGTCGGGCGCCACGTCCGGATTGCGCTCGAGCAACTGGTCGACCACGTAGGCGCCCAGGTCATCGGGGCGGATCGAGGTGAGCGAGCCCTTGAAAGCGCGCCCGATTGGCGAGCGCACGGCATCGACGATCACTGCGTCTGGCATCTGCGGAGGCCTCCTGAGGGGGATCTACTGCGTGGGGAAGAGAGTTATAAATACTACCGTACACCGCTCGGTGAGAGCACCAGTTTCCGGCCGGGTGAGGCTTCCTGCAGCTCCCACGCCTCTGCCACCCGATCGAGCGGCATCACGTCGTAATCGACGGTGAGCTCGCCGGCGGCGGCGTGCCTGACCATGCGCAGAAACGCGTCGTCCCGCACCTCTGCCGGCGCCGCGAAGTTGGTGTGCCCGAGGATCGAGAGGAGCTTCGCCCTGATCCAGCCCGACTCGAGCGTGGCCTCCTTGCCCGCCGACTGGCCGAGCTGGACCACGCGGCCGCCGAAGCTCGTTGCCTTCACGGCCGCCGCACCGGGCGGACCCCAGAGTGGGTCGATCACGAGGTCGAGCTGGCCGTCGCAGGCGTCCACGAACGCCGCCGCGAGATCGTCGTGCTCATCGAGCTTCACCGTGGTGTCGGCGCCGAGCTCGCGCGCGCGTTCGAGTCCCTTCTCGCTGCGCGCCGCCGCCACCACGCGCCCGGCCCCGAGCAGCTTGGCCGCCTGCACCGCGATCAGGCCCACGGCTCCGCTCGCGCCGAGCACGAGCACCGTCTCCCCTTCGCGCACATCGCCGCGCCATTCGAGCGCGAGCCACGCCGCCAGCCCGGCCACGCCGAAGCAGGACGCGAGCGCGTCATCCACGTCGCTGTCGATCTCGAGCGCGTTGTCGTCCGGCACCAGCGCGCGCTCGGCCATGAAGCCGAGGCCGGACGCGTACACGCGCGCGCCCTCACTGAGCGTGTCCGACTCGAGCACGCGCCCAACCGCCTCCCTGCCCGCGGTGTACGGGGTGTCCGGCGAGCCGCCGGGATAGCGGCCGGCGGCGGTGGAGATGTCGATCGGGTTGACCGGCGCCGCGGCCACCTCGATAAGGGTCTGGCCGGGCTGGCGCGCCGGCTCGTCCACGTCCTTGAGGACCGGCTTCGAGCCGATCTGCTCGATCAGCGCCGCCTTCATCGCGGCGGCATCCGCAGCGCGCCGTCGAGCCGGATGGTCTCGCCGTTGAGCATGCTGTTCTCGGCGATGTGGCAGGCGAGCTGCGCGTACTCGGCGGGTTGCCCGAGCCGTGACGGGAACGGCACCGACTCGCCGAGCGCCTTGCGATTCTCCTCCGGCAGAGCGGCGAGCAGCGGCGTGTCGAAGATCCCCGGCGCGATCGTGCACACGCGGATGCCGAGCCGGGCGAGGTCGCGCGCGGCCGGCAGCGTGAGGCCCACCACGCCTCCCTTCGACGCGGAGTACGCGGCCTGTCCGATCTGGCCGTCGAAGGCGGCCACGGACGCGGTCATCACCACCGCTCCGCGCTCGCCATCGTCGTCGGGCTCGCCTGCCGCCATCGCGGCGGCGCAGTGGCGCAGGACGTTGAAGGTTCCGATCAGGTTCACGCGGATCACGGTCTCGAAAGGCTGGAGCTGCGCGGGCCCGTTGCGGGTGACCGTGCGCTCTGCCCATCCAATGCCCGCGCAGGAGGCCGCGAAACGCAGGCCGCCGAACGCCTCCACGGTGGCGGACACCGCAGCCTCCACGTCCGCCTCGCTCGTCACATCGGCCTTGAACGAGAGCGCGTCCCCGCCGAGCTCGTCCGCGAGCGCGGCAGCCTTATCGCCATCCAGATCGATGATCGCCACACGAGCGCCACGTTCAGCGAGCATGCGGGCAGTCGCTGCACCCAAGCCAGACGCGCCGCCGGCAACCAAAGCCGATGCCCCACGAAGCAGCATCGGCGGAACTTATCGATTGCCTGTGGCCTGTGGCCTGTGGCCTTGGGCCCTGGCCAGGCTCAGCCCAAAGAGCCCGTCGTCATCGGTGAAGAACGCCTCGAGCTCCATCCCGGCGCCCGCCAACTCCTCCTCGAGCCGCTCGCGTGTGAACTTGGTGCTCACCTCGGTGCGGATCTCTTCGCCATCGCCTAGTTCCAACCGCAGGTCCGCGCCCGCAATTGTCACCCGTTGCTCGCCGTGCGCGCGCAGCCGCATCTCGACCCACGAGTCGAGCTCGTTCCAGAACGCCACGTGCTCGAACGCGTCCACGTCGAAGTCGGCGTCCAGCTCGCGGTTGATCGCATGGAGCACGTTGCGGTTGAACTCCGCGGTGACCCCGGCGGAATCGTTGTAGGCGGCCTCGAGAGTGGCGGGGTCCTTCACGAGATCGGTGCCCAGCACGAGCCAGCCGTCCGGGCCCATCAGCCCGCGCATGTCACGCAGGAACGGCGCGCGCTCGTCCGGATACAGGTTGCCGATCGTCCCGCCGAGGAACGCCACGAGCCTGGCCTCGCCGGAGGGCACGTGCTCGAGGTGCTGCTCGAAGTCGCCCACCACGCCGTGCACGCGCAGTCCCGGATACATCTCCACGAGCTCCTCCGCGCAGCGCTCCACCACGAGCTCGGACACGTCCACCGGCAGGTAGCGCTCGAGCGAGCCGGCGCCCGCCATCGCGAAAAGGAGCGCCCGCGTCTTCGACGCCATCCCGGAGCCGAGCTCGAGCAGCTCGCGCGCGCCCGTGATCTCCACGATCTCAGGCGCGCGGCGGTTGAGGATCGAGCGTTCGCAGCGCGTGGGGTAGTACTCGGGGAGCGACGTGATCTGGTCGAACAGCTCCGAGCCGCGGTCGTCGTAGAAGTACTTGGGCGGCAGCATCTTGAGCCCCTTGCGGCTGAGCCCGGCCCGCACGTCCGCGGCCATCGAGTCAAGCGACGACCCGTCCAGGTAGCAGTCGATCGTGATGCCGGCGGCCTCGTTCACGCAGCGCACCTGAAGCCGGCGAAGATCTGCCTGCGCACGGGGAAGTCCCAGTTGCGGAAGGTCGCGCGCGCGACGCTCCGGCGCGTGGCCCAGGAGCCGCCGCGCAGCACCTTGAAGTCGCGGCCGAAGAAGATCTCCGAGTACTCGTTGTACGGGAAGGCCTCGAAGCCGGGGTACGCGCTGAAGTCGCTCGCGGTCCACTCCCAGGCATCCCCCACCATGCCGAGCGCGCCGTAGGGCGAGGCGCCCGCCGGGTACGCGCCGGCGCGAGCCGGGCCGAATCCGAGCTGGTCGAGGTTCGCGTGGCGCTCACCAGGCGGCTCGTCTCCCCAGGGGTACACGCGCTGGATGCCCGCCGCCTCGTCCCACGACGCCGCCTTCTCCCACTCGGCCTCGGTCGGCAGGCGCTTGCCCAGCGAGCGCGCGTACGCCTCGGCCTCGTGCCAGCACACGTGCATCACCGGCAGATCGGGGTCGAGCGGCAGGGTGCGATCGAACGCGCGGGCCTCGCCGCCGGCGGTCCAGTAGAGCGGGAGTTCCGCACCCTCGGCCTGGAGCCACGCCCAGCCCTCCTCCGACCACCACTCGCGCCGCGCGTAGCCCCCGCGCTCGACGAACTCCATGTACGCGCCATTCGTCACCGGCAGGCGGTCGATCTCGAACGTGTCCACCTCTGCGCCGTGGCGCGGGCGCTCGTTGTCGTAGGCGAAGCCGGCCGATCCGTCGCCCAGCAGGCACGGCCCGCCCTCCACGCGCACCATGTCCGGCCCGCGCAGGCCGGGCGGCGGTGAGGGAAGCGGCCGGGGCCGCGGGCTGAATACGCCTGGCGCCGCGAGCGAGAGCGTCTGCAGCATCGTCTCGTTGTGCTGGTGCTCGTGCTGCACGAGCATGTCCCAGACGAAGCCGCCCGCCGTGAGCCGTCCCCCGCCCGCCGACAGGTCCGCACTCGCCAGCACCTCGAGGGCGCGCTCACGCACTTCAGCCATATACGCGAGCGCCTCGGCGTGCTCGAGATAGGGGAGCTCGCCACGGTCCGCACGCGGGGTGAGCGTGGCGTCGTACACGTCGCTCAGGTCCTCGCGCAGCGGGTCGAGCCCTCCCGCCTGCTGGCAGAGCCAGAGGTCCTCGAACGCGGCGATGTGCCCGAGGTCCCACACCAGCGGACTGAGCAGCGGGCTGTGCACGCGCTCGAGATCCTCGACCGAAACCGGCGCCACGAGCCACAGCGTCCGCTCCCGCGCTTCCGCAAGCAGGCTCGCGTAATGCTCCTTGGGCAGGCCCTCGGCCCCTCCGGGGGGCGCTGTTTGCGTTGGTCGAGGACGCACAGCGGGGGTGGTATGAGACTACGCCACTTGGGCGAGCGAGTCCGTTAATCCCTGGTTACTAGACGCTCGCAGGACCACGATCCTGCCCGGGCGTCCCGCTCGCCCGGACAGGACGCGAAACGGCTATTCGCTCACGCGCTCGATCAAGAAGGCCACACGCACGTGCGCGCGCCACTCGTCGAGGTTTTCGCCGCGCAGGCCGGTGGAGACAACGTCCACCGCCTTGATGTTGCGAAGCGTCTGCTTCGCATCGTTCAGCGCCGCCTGCACCGCGGCGTCCGAGCTCTCGCTCGAGCTCCCCACGAGCTCGATGATCTTCACGACCGCCATGGGTCTCCTCTCGTCGAGTCCTCCGTCTGGCGCACCCTACCCCCGTTTGGAGGAGCTGAGGTAGGGTCCGTGCCGCGTGGGGTTTCCTCCTCCTCTGCTGCTCGACCGGCCCATGGTGGCGAGGATCGCTGTTGCGCTCGTCGTGCCCTCGGCGTACGGCTTCGTCACCGGAATAGCGCTCGACAAGTCGAAGGGGGTGTACATCGCTCTCGTCATCCTGGCCGCCATCGGAGGGGTGCTCGCGGGCTTCGAGATGTACGGGTCCGGCCAGGGCGCTGTGCGCGGACTCGTGGGCGGCGCACTGTTCGGCGGCTTCGTCCTCATCGGCCACCAGGCGGTGAGCGGCGACGCCACGGTGAAGCTGCCGCACCCCGCGATCATCCTGCTCGCGTTCACGATCATCCCCGGCGTCGCGCTCGGAGCCTGGGGCGGGCGGCTCCGCTACGAGTACGAAGAGCGCGAGGAGGGGCAGCCGGGACCATTCGACCTCACCCGCATCGGCTGGAGCGAGCTGATCGGCTTCGCCGGGGCCGGGCTCCTTTTCGCCTCGCTCTTCATGACCTGGTTTCACACGAGCTGTAACTCGCCCGGCCGGCCGCCCGGGTGCAACCCGAACTCGAAGCTGAACGGCGGCTTCGGCCACTTCACCGCCTGGCAGACCTTCGCCAAGCTGGACATCCTGCTCACCCTCGCGTGCATCGCGCCGTTCGTGCTCGCCTGGATCGTCGTGCGCGGACACGCGCTCACGTGGCGGCCGGGCGAGGTGACGATGATCGTCGGAATGACCTCCGTGGTGCTGATCCTGCTGAACGGCGTGATCCTCGGCAAGCCGGGCAGCGACCCCGTGGACATCTCGTTCGGCATCGGCTGGTTCCTCGGCCTTCTCGGCGCGATCGGGATCCTCCTCGGCGGCCTGCTCCGCCAGGCGGTGGGAGCACGTGCGAGAAAACCGCCCGGGGTAATCTGACGCCGCCATGACCCACAGCACCCAGATCACCGAAGACCCACACGCCCAAGGCCGACCCGACCGCAACCTCGCCCTCGAGCTGGTTCGAGTGACGGAGGCCGCCGCGCTCGCGGCCGCCCGCTGGGTGGGCATGGGGGAGAAGGAATCCGCCGACCAGGCGGCCGTCGATGCCATGCGCCTCGTGCTCGACACGGTGCGAATGGACGGCGTGGTGGTGATCGGCGAGGGCGAGAAGGACGAGGCGCCGATGCTCTACAACGGCGAGCAGATCGGCGACGGCTCGCCGCCCGAGGTGGACATCGCCGTCGATCCGCTCGAGGGCACGCGCCTCACGGCGCTCGGCTTTCCGAGCGCGCTCGCCGTGATCGCCATGTCGGAGCGCGGCACGATGTTCAACCCCGGCCCGATCGTCTACATGGAGAAGATGGCGGGCTCCGAGGAGATCGCCGACCTGCTCGACCTCGACCGCCCGCTGCGCGAGACGCTCAAGCTGATCGCGAAGCGCAAGAGCTGTGACATCCGCGACGTGATGGTGGTGATGCTCGACCGCGAGCGCCACGAGGACGCGGTCAAGGAGATCCGCGACGCCGGCGCGCGCATTCGCTTCATCACCGACGGCGACGTGTCGGCCGCGCTCCTTGCCGTCACCGAGCGCACGCCGGTCGACCTGCTGTGGGGCATCGGTGGCACGCCGGAGGGCGTGATCTCGGCAGCCGCCATCAAGTGCATCGGCGGCCAGATCGTCGGTCGTCTCTGGCCCCGCAACGACGAGGAACGCCAGGCTGCGATAGACGCCGGCTACGACCTCGACGAGGTCCTAGACCGCGACCGCCTCGTGGCCGGCAACGACGTCTTCTTCGCCGCCACAGGTGTCACCGACGGTGACGTGCTCGAAGGCGTGCGCTACGAGGGCAATCGCGGCGCCACCACGGAGTCGCTCGTGATGCGCTCGCGGAGCGGCACGGTGCGCCGGGTGCAGGCACGCCACGACCGCGCGAAGCTGCGCGAGATCACCGGCGAGCGCTACGGCTGAGAGCTGCTGGCTCCTAGCTGCTTGCTGCTAGCAGCTGAGAGCCAGGAGCTAGGAGCCCTGCCGCAGTGCGCCAACGACCGACGGCTCCAAATCCAGCCGCGCCAGCGAGCGCAGGAACGCGTTCGTCACGATCACGTGGATTCGCAGCTGCGTGTTCTTGTAGATGAAGCGCCCGATCTTCCAGAACCACCCCCAGCCGGCGAGCATCGGATAGAAGCTCGCCACCTCTGAGGTCACGCGGATCGTGGTGAAGTCGTCCGCGGTGGTGGTGGGATCGTCCGGCAGCAGCGACTCGGGCGGCCGCCGGACGCTGATCCTCAGCCAGCCCTTTCCGCGCCCTGGCGGAGCCACGAGCAGGCCGCGATCGATGCGCCACGTGACGATGCCGCAGCCGGCGGCCGTCTCGTACTCGGGCGCGTGGAACCTGAGCAGAGTGAGCGGCCGTCCGACGACCACGACCGCGCGTGAAGTCGGTGTGTACACCACGCGCAGGAGACCGAGCGAGACCCGCGTGAGGAAACGCCAGTACGTGCGCGCGAGCATCTCGAGGTGCTCGGGCGTCCAGAGCGGATCGAGCTCCGAGCGGGGCACGACCACGTCGGCGCTCTGTCGCGTGGTCACAGGGCCGCCCGGACCAGTCTCCGACTCCGGTTCGTCAACGATGTGCACGCGGGCACGCGCCTCGCGCCGGCGGGCGATCTCCCGCCGCGGGTCCCTCGTCAACACGGGGGGAACGGTACCCATCGCAAGCTCAGCGAATCAGCTCGATCGGCACGCGCTCGCCGGCGGCCACGGTGCCCTCGCCGGCGCGCACGATCGCGAAGGCCTCAGCGGCCAGCATCGAGGTGAGGACGTGCGAGCTCTGGTCGTCGCGCGTGGGCGCCACGTGCCAGCCGTCTTCCGCGGCGCGCAGCCGGCAGCGCACGACCTCGTCCCGGCCGGCATTGCGCGGCAGCGGCTCGTCGAGCACCGCGCTCCCGCTCGTGTCGTCGGGCTGCGCGCCGGCGAGCGCGCGCAGCGCGGGGCGCGCGAAGAGGTGGAACGTGACCATCGCGGATACGGGGTTGCCCGGAAGGCCGAACACGAGCTTGCCGTCCCGCGCCCCGAACCAGGTGGGCTTGCCGGGCTTGAGCGCCACGCGCCAGAACACCTCCCGCACGCCGAGCTCGGCGAGCGCCGGTTTGACGTGATCGTGAGGCCCCACCGATACGCCGCCCGACACGCACACCACATCCGCGCGCTCGAGTGCCGCGCTGAGGGCCGCCTTCGTGCTCTCGAGGTTGTCGCGCACGATCTCGTTGCCCACCACCTCGGCTCCCGCCTGGCGCGCCTGCGCGGCAAGCCCGATGGTGTTCGAGTTGCGGATCTGCCCCGCGCCGAGGGGCTCGCCCGGCGGCACCAGCTCGTCGCCTGTGGCGAGCACCACCACCTGCGGGCGCCTGCCCACCGGGAGCTCCGAGTGGCCGAGCGCGGCCGCCACGGCCAGCTCGGCGGGGCCGAGCACGCTGCCCGCGCGCAGCACGGCCTCGCCGCGGCGCACGTCGTCTCCGGCGTGGCGAAGGTTCGCCCCCGCGGCAGTCTCCGGCACGCTCACCCGGCCGTTGCTCGTCTGCACGCGCTCAACCGGCACGACGGCGTCCGCGCCCTCCGGAATCAGCGCGCCGGTGGAGATCGCGATCGCCTGCCCCTGCGCGAGAGAACGCTGCGCGGGGTGCCCGGCGCGCGACTCGTCCACGACGTCGAGCTCGGCCGCCGGCCCCGCGATCACGGCATACCCGTCCATGGCCGACGAGTCGAAGGGCGGGAGGTCCTCCTCGGCGGATACGTCTTCCGCGAGCACCCGGCCGAGCGCATCGGCGAGCGCCACCTCCTCGGCTCCGAGCCGGCGCACGTGCTCGAGCACCCGCTCGCGGGCGGTGGCGATGTCGATCAGGTCGCCGGCCACGTGGCCGACTGTACCCCGTTCGCTAACCCAGCTCGGGGTACAGCGGAGTGACCGGCGCGGGGTGGCGGTCGCGCTCGAAGCGAGAGCGGTCCACCGAGGCGTCGGTCATGCGGCGCAGACGCTCGTGCGCGACCGTGAGGAGCGCATCGGGGGACTCCCCGTCGCCCGGGCACGAGGCCCTACCCGCGGCGGGCAGGCGGCCATGGCAGCCGGCAGCGCTCCAGGCGTGCGCGCGCAGGCGGTCCACAGTCACCTCCGCCTCGCGGGGGCGCACGCCGGGCAGGATCGCGGCGGTGAGCCTCTCGCCACCGTCGAGCACGAGCGTTCCCTCGTCGGCCGCGCGCGTGAGCGCGTCATTCCACAGCTCGCGGTTGTCGTCCGGCGCGACGAGGAGCGCGAGCGTGAAGGGCATGCCCAATGAGCGGTGACGGTCGATTGCGCGCTCGAGCACCTCGCGAAGATTCAGGGCCTCGCCTGCTGCCTGGCCGCCGCTGCGGAGCTCCATCACGGCGGCGTCAAAAAGCTCCTCGAGCTCACGCAGACGCTCGCTCAGCGGGCGCTCGGCGAGCTCGCCCACACTCGCCCGCTCGACCTCCATGCCAAGCCAGCGGCGCAGCACCGCGTCGCGTTTGTTCACCAATGCGGAAGACGGGTCGACCGCCGTCGCTGATCCTGGTACGGTTGCCACGTTCACGCCGCCCTTTCGCGGCAGTACCCTCCATTTCCTTCAGATTGGGCCGTACGGTACGACTGCAACAGTCGTTGCGGGGATCTGTGCACGCGCTTGCGGGAGCGCGGAGGGTCGGGTTAGCATCGATCAAGGCCCCATCAAGGAAGATCGTTTGCCTGACCCACCTGTACGCCGCCTTCATGCAGTGTTAGACGCCCCTCTCGCGCGTCTCGAACAGTCACGGGACGAACTCGCCAAGGCATGGCTCCTGCGCGTGCTCGAACGGGCGCCGCTCAGCGACATCGAGCGCATCCCCACCGAGCGGATCGTGCGCGAGCTGCCCGACCTGATCAGCGACATCGTGCGCGCGGTCGCGCGCAGCGCCGCCGGTTCGCCCGCCGACGTCCTGAGCGTGGACGCGGAGGAGCGCGCCAGCCGCCTCGCGAGTCTCTCGGGCCGTGACCCTCACGCGCCTGCCGACCTCGCGCGGGACATCGCCGCGCTCCACTCGGTGATGATCGCCGCGCTCGGCAAGGAGCTGCAGGGGGAGGAGGCGCGCGTGCTGGTGGACGCCGCCGATCGCTTCGCCACGGTGTTCGGCGCGATCCAGGCCGCGGCCGCCGAGGAGCTCGTCCGCGAGCGCTCGCGCGAGCTCGAGTGGCTGGCCAACACCGACGCCCTCACGGGCCTCTACAACCTTCGCTACCTGCAGCAGCACATCCGCCACCTGGTGGGGATCCAGCAGCGCTACGGCCACGCCTTCGCTGTGCTCGTGCTCGACATCAACGGGCTCAAGCGGATCAACGACGCTTACGGGCACGCCGCCGGTGACCGGATGCTGATGGGCGTGGCCGCCGCGATCCGCGCCACCGTCCGAGGGATCGACACCCCGGTGCGTATGGGCGGCGACGAGTTCTGCGTCCTGGCTCCGCAGCAGACGGCGTCCGGGGCGAAGATCCTCGCCTACCGCATGGCGGCAGCCGTCGAGCAGATCGAGACGCCCGACAAGTCGCCGGTGGGCGTGGCCATCGGGGTGGTGGCCTGCCCGCAGCACGGCATCGACCCCGACCGCCTGCTCGAACTGGCGGACGCCGCTATGTACCGTGCCAAGGCGGGCGGCGAACGAGTGGAGATGGCCGACGTGGACGCGCCCGAGGCAGAGGACCGCTCCGAGCGCAACAGCTAGAAGCTCGGCGCTCGAAACTCGCTACTCGATGAGCCCAGACCGAATGCCAATGGCAACGGCCTGGGTGCGAGTACCGGCCTGAAGCTTCGCCAGGATGCGCTTGGTGTGGGTGCGAACGGTTTCGGTGGAGAGCCCAAGCCGGTTCGCCACCTCTTCCGTATGCATCCCGTCGGCCAGCATCTGGAGGATCTCGCGCTGGCGCGCGGTGAGCGTGCGCTCTCCCTCCTCGAGCAGGAGCGATGAGGACAGTGCCGGGTCGACGTAGAACTCGCCGCTGCGCGCAGCCTGGATCGCGCGTATGAGGTCCTCGGGCGGCGAGTCCTTGCGGACGTAGCCCTTCACCCCGGCCTTCAGCGCCTCGGCCAGCATGCGCGGCCCGCCGTCGGCGGTGAACACGACGATCGGGGAGCCGAGCTTCTGCTGGAGGGAGTTGATCGTGGTCTGGACGTCCCCGCTCACGCGCCGCAGGTCGATCACCACGACGTCGGGCCCGGGAGACGCAGCCTCGCGCAGCGCGGCGTCCGGCGTATCGGCAGTCGCGACCTCCACGCCGTCGAGCTCGCGCTCGAGCAGGGCGCGGATGCCCTGGCGGACCACCGGATGGTCGTCCACCACGAGCAGACGAAGTGCGCTCACCGCGGCCGCCGGCATTGCCAGGGCAGCATACTCCGAACCGGGGACATACTCAAAGAGCTGGGGGTTGCAGGGAAAGGTCCAGGGGAGCGGCGCCGATGCGGCTCGTCACCTTGAACCCGAGCTGCTTTGCGGCGGCCGCCGTGAGGTCCCACTGCGCGTGGTGCGCGTACGGCCCGCGGTCGACCACGGGCGCGACCAGCGTGTGCCCGTGGTAGGAGAGCTGCACCTGAGTGCCGCAGCGCAGATGCCGGTTGGCCACGCCCACGAGCCTGCGCGTGAGGCGCTTGCCGCACGCCGTGCGCTTGCCGAAGAAGCCCGGTCCGTACCAGGTGGCAATCGACGACTTGTAGACCACGACCGTCTGCGGCGCCGAGGAGCTCGGCGAGTTCGACGCGCTCGACGCGCCCGCGAGAACGCCGCGGATCTGGAACTGGCCGTCGTTCGTGGGGCGCCAGCTCGTGGAGAAGCTTCCGTCCTGGCCGACCGACACGGAGGCCACCGACACCCACGGGTCCGTCCCCTGGCGCGTCTCGAGCGTGACGGTTCGCCCGGCGGCATTGCGGTCGGTCCCCGCCACCTGGAGTGCCCGGCCCACGAACGTGCTCGACCCAGCGGTGAGGGCGAACGCGGGATCCACCGGACCGTCCGCGGCGGGCATGGGCGGCGCGGTGCCGCCATTGCCGGCGAACGCGGCCGCGGGGAGAGCAAGAGCCGCGCTGGAAAGCGCAAGCGCAAGCCCGGCTTTTGGAATCCGAACGGTCATCTGAACTTGGTAGCGCCGGCGGGGTGAGCTGTCGGGCTCGCGCGAGTTGCGCTAGGGACGCGGCAATGCGTCCCATTCGCCCCGGCCGGACCAGGTCCGGCAGTTGGTTCCCCCACTCGCCCGATCTCGTCGGGCGATTAGGCAGCGCGGGAACTATACAAAGGCCACGGGCCACAGGCGACAGGCCACAGGAAAGGTCTGTGGCCTATGGCCTGTGGCCTAACCGTCCCGTCTGACCTTCAGCTCACCGGTGTCGTAGATCTCGAAGCGCGCCGCGTTGATCACGCCCCCGGCGAGCACGATGATCGCGATCACGTAGAACCAGATCAGCACGATCACGATGAAGATCAGCGTGGTGCCGAGCCTGGCGATCGTGTTGATGTTCGTGAGGTAGAGGGGAAAGGCGTAGTCGATCACGCCGATCGCGAGCGTGGCGCCGAGCGCACCCGGCCAGATCGCCCGCCACGGCACCAACCGGTTGGGCACGCTCCAGTAGATCACGCAGAGGATCGCGAACAGGATCAGGAGGCCGGCCGCGAGGCTCGCGACGAAGACGAGATCGTGCAGCTTCGAGAGTCCGAATGGCAGGTTGTTCGCGCCGCCCA
Source organism: Thermoleophilaceae bacterium (assembly GCA_035273245.1). Taxonomy (GTDB): domain Bacteria; phylum Actinomycetota; class Thermoleophilia; order Solirubrobacterales; family Thermoleophilaceae; genus JAICJR01. Next base: position 8,211 of record DATEPK010000022.1, on the reverse strand, counting down.
CAAGGATCGACTGCAGAGTGGGCACCGCCACGGTGGCGGCCATGAACAGGAGGACCACCACGAGCATCGCAAGGGCGAAGCGCTTCTGCTCGACCCAGCTGCGGCAGCGCACGTGGTAGATGCGGCAGAAGGCCGTGTCGAGCGCCCCCCAGAACGACGCGCCGATCCAGATGCTCGACACGAGCGCACCGATGCCGAGCCCGGCGGACGAGTGGCGCACGCGGTTGAGCACTGACTCGAGCGTGCTCTTCGCCGTGGTGGGAAAGAGGTGCTGAAGGTCTTTGAGCACGCTGGTCTCAAGCGGATTCGACTGAAGGATCTTGCCCGCGATGAAGAGCGCGAGCAGTGCGAGCGGGAAGATCGAGAGGAGCAGGTTGTAGGCCACCATGGCCGACAGCCCTGTGAGGTTGTCGTGGTACGCCTTCCAGTAGAAGTCGCGCAGCGCGCGACCCAAACTGCGCCTAGTGCGCCGCGGCGGCGCCACCGCTCACGGGCGGGGAAGGCGGCGCAGGACTCCGCCCGCCACCTTGCCGGCGACCTTCAGGCCGGTGAGGGCCACCGTCTCGCCGGCTTTGAGCGCCGCCCCGATTGGATCGTTGGGGCGGTGGGGCGCCGGGGGCGGCGAGGGGGCAGGTCGCCCGGTCGCAGGTGGCGGAGTGGGCTTCTGCCTCGGCTTGGCCGCCGGCTTCGCCTTACCCGCGGGCCCCGGCTTGGCCGCAGCCTTCGTCTTCGGCTTGGTGGATGGCTTGGGCGTGGGCGCCGGCGGCGAACCCGCGGCTCCACCCGCTCCGCCCGCATGCCTCGAGGCGGCGCGCTTCTCGCTACGCACGCCGGGCCGCGAGCGCGGAAGGTTGCCGAGGATGCCGTCGTTCTCTTCGCTCATCGCACTTTCGTCCGTGGGTCTCGCGCCGGACGAACCGGGCACGATACTCTTGGCGCGGCCGACACGGGGTTGCCGGGTCGGACCACTTACTTACCCGCCGGCGGAGACTTTTTTCACGCCGTCGGGTTATTGGCTTGAGGCCCGTGCTTTGCGGGTAAAAAGCGTGAGCCGGAGCGCTCTGCAGGGATCGCGCGCGTTGACGCCAGAAAATGTGCTTCTAGACTTCGATCGCATGCTTGAATGGCCTCGTGTGCGCGGCGAGGCCGTCTGATAGACGAAAGAGACGGGATGTCAGTAGCTGAGCTTCAGGAACTCGAGGAGGTAAAGCTCCTCATCACGAAGGGCACGGCCACCGGGGTACTGACTTACGCCGAGGTGGCAACCGCTCTGGCCGAGGTGGACCTCGACGAGAGCGACATCGAGGATCTGCACGGATTCCTCGAGCGGTCGGAGATCGAGCTCGTCGAGGAGATCGACCAGCAGATCCCGGCAGCGCAGGCGGAAGCCGAGCGCAGCGAACGCGGTGGCCGGCGCCGGAAGGCGAAGACGCAGCTCGATCTGCGTCCCGACATGACGACCGACTCGCTGCAGCTGTTCCTCAAGGACATCGGCAAGGTCCGGCTGCTCACTGCACAGGAGGAGGTCGACCTCGCCAAGCGCATCGAGCGCGGCGATCTCGACGCCAAGCAGAAGATGGTCGAGTCCAACCTGCGGCTCGTCGTCTCGATCGCGAAGAACTACCGCAACCAGGGCCTGCCTTTCCTGGACCTGATCCAGGAGGGAACGCTCGGCCTCGTGCGCGCGGCTGAGAAGTTCGACTACCGCAAGGGCTTCAAGTTCTCCACGTACGCGACCTGGTGGATCCGCCAGGCGATCGCGCGTGCCCTCGCCGACAAGGCGCGGACCATCCGCATCCCGGTGCACGTGGTGGAGAAGCTGAACAAGATCGGCCGCGCGGAGCGCAAGCTCGTTACGGAGCTTGGCCGCGAGCCCACTCCCGAGGAGATCGCCGAGGTCACGGGGATCGAGCCCGAGGAGGTCGACTCGATCAAGCGTTCGGCGCAGGCGCCAGTGTCGCTCGAGAAGCCGGTCGGCGACGAGGAGGAGTCCGAGTTCGGGCAGTTCATCGCCGACGAGCGGGCCGAGTCGCCGTACGAGCGGGCAGCGGAGATCCTCACCAAGGAGGCGCTGCGCGAGGCGCTCGAGAACCTCTCGTACCGCGAGCGGCGCGTTTTGGAGCTCCGCTACGGGCTGGGCGGCGAGCATCCGCGCACGCTCGACGAGGTGGGCCGCACGTTCAACGTCACGCGCGAGCGGATCCGCCAGATCGAGAACCAGTCGCTGAAGAAGCTGCAGTCGCTCGCTGAGGCGCAGAAGCTCCGCGACGTCGCTTAGGCGAGTAGGGCGTATGGAGTAGGGCGTAGGGCGTAACGCGTCCGACTCCAGGCCATGCAACTTCCTCGCTAGCTGGCTCTTCTCCGCGCTGCCCGGCGATGAGGGGCACGCGCCCATTGTTCAGGCGGCATGGGCAACGGCGGTTGGCCGACGTGGTCGATCCAGGGATCCATAGTGGATCCTTTGACCAACGACGTGCCGGCCGGGATAGTTTTGCCCGTGGCGCGTGGGCCCATTGATTGGGAGCGGGTTGAGAAGTACGGCATGCCGCTGCGGGTAGGGCCGCCCAAGCTGGAGGTGGTTATCGTCGGATGGGCTTTCGGATTCGCGAGCCTTCTGCTGCCAGAGCGGCTCCGGGCGCGATTGCGCCTAGGGCAGCCTGTGGGTGCGGCGGCAATCGCGGGAGTCGTGGTGAGGCGGATCGTCATCAGCTTGACGCTGCTGGTGCTCTTCGACCACTTCTTCCGCCGCACGGCCGGGAATGCCCGGCGGATGGCGGAGCTGCGGGCACGCCTACAGCTCGGGCTGGGCCGCGAGCCCACCTCCGACGAGTTGATGCGGGCCTGGATGGAGGCAGAGGGCTATCAGATCCGGGGCAGCACTTAAGACAGCGCCCCAGCACGCCGATACAAGGGGCGATGTTCGATCTTCAGGCTGCCCTTCGCCGAGTGATCGAGACGGAGGGTTCCGACCTCCATCTCAAGGTGCCCTCCCGTCCGCTGATCCGGACGCACGGCATTCTCGAGCCGATCCCGGATTCCGAGCCGCTGAGCCCCGACGACACCGAGGCGGTGTTCAAGGAGATGCTCACCGAGGAGCTGAAGCTCAAGGAGTTCGCCGAGGAGTTCGAGGTGGACTTCTCCTACGCGGTGCCGGGTCTCGCCCGCTTCCGCGTGAACGCCTTCCGCCAGCGCGGCGTGATCTCGCTCGTGTGCCGCGCGATTCCGCACACGATCCGCACGGTCGAGGAGCTCAGCCTCCCACCCGTGATCGCCGAGCTGGCGATGGAGGAGCGCGGCATCATCCTCGTGACGGGCACCACCGGCTCGGGCAAGTCCACCACGCTCGCCGCGATGATCGACGAGATCAACCGCTCGCAGTCGAAGCACGTGGTGACGATCGAGGACCCGATCGAGTTCCTCCACCGCGACAAGCTCTCGATCATCAACCAGCGCGAGGTCGGCAGCGACACCGTGTCGTTCAAGCGCGCCCTGCGGCGCGTGCTGCGTCAGGACCCGGACGTGATCCTCGTCGGCGAGATGCGTGACGAGGAGACGGTGAGCACGGCCCTGTCAGCAGCGGAGACAGGCCACCTCGTGTTCTCCACGCTCCACACCGTGGACGCGCCCGAGACCGTCAACCGCATCGTCGACTTCTTCCCGCCCCACCAGCAGCAGCAGGCCCGGGCAATGCTCGCCGGCACGCTCAAGGGCGTGATCTCGCAGCGCCTCGTTCGCACGCCGGACGGGAAGGGCCGCGTGGCCACCTGCGAGATCCTCCGCATGACCGGCCGCGTGCGCGACATGATCATGAACCCGGAGGAGACCGGCCGCCTCACCGAGGTGATCTTCGAGGGCGAGTACTACGGCATGCAGACCTTCGACCAGGCGCTGCTCAAGCACGTGCAGGCGGGTCGCGTGTCGATGGACGAAGCGCTCCGCGCCGCCACGCATCCGCACGACTTCAAGCTGCTCGTCTCCTCGGACGGCCAGCGCTCCACCTCGGTCGAGAACCTCATGGGCAGCGATCCGCAGGAGGACGTGCCCGGCGTGAACGGGAACGGCAACCTCGCCGGCGCGCCCGGCAGCGGCACGGGCCTCCCGGGCTACTAGTTCGCCGGTTGACGCACCCCACGACCTGGGGCAGAGTCTCCCGAGAGCAGTTTGGATAACTCGAAGGAGGCAGCGTTGACCAGCTCACTGGCCGAGTTCAAGGAGACGCAATCGCAGGATGCGTTCTCGCTTCAGAACGAGAGGCTTCTGAAGGTGCGGCTCGAGGCCGTGACGATCCAGGCCCGTCAGGGGTCGATGGTGGCGTACCAGGGCGACGTGCACTTCGAGCACGCGGGCAGCGGCATGAAGCGCCTGATGAAGAAGGTGGCCACCGGCGAGGGCGTGGACCTCATGAAGATGTCCGGCAAGGGCGAGGTGTTCCTCGCGCTCCAGGCGCAGGAGGTTCACCTGCTCCAGCTGAACGACGAGGAGCTCACCGTCAACGGCCAGAACGTGCTGGCGTTCGACGCCGGCGTGGACTGGGACATCAAGAAGGTCGAGGGCCTATCGGGCGTGCTCACCGGCGGGCTCTTCAACATCAAGCTCAAGGGCACCGGCACGGTGGCCGTGATCTCTGACGGCCCGCCCGTGCTGCTCGACGTCGGCAGCGCACCCACGTTCTGCGACCCGCAGGCCGCGATCGTCTGGTCGCAGGGCGTGACGAGCTCCATCAAGACCGACGCGAGCCTGAAGAGCTTCGTGGGCATGGGCTCAGGCGAGTCGGTGCAGGTGGCGTTCAGCGGCGAGGGCTGGGTGCTCGTGCAGCCGAGCGAGGGCCGCGTGAACGAGCGCACGAGCGGCTCGAGTCAGAGCGGCGGCGGCATCGGCGGCCTGCTCGGCAATCTGACTAGTTAGCAGGCAAACCACATACTTCAGTTCGTGAAGTAACGCGCTAGACTCGGACTCATGGAGTGCGAGCCTCTGGACACCTGCCCGGTCTGCGCCACGGCCGATCTGATCTGCGGCAAGTGGACGATCCTCGTGATCCGCGACCTCGCCGCGGGCCGGGCCCGTTTCTGCGAGCTCGAGCGCTCCCTCACCGGCATAAGCCCGCGCACGCTGTCACTGCGGCTGCGCGCGCTCGAGGAGGAGGGCATCGTGGTGCGCAAGACGTTCCCCGAGGTCCCTCCGCGCGTGGAGTACTCGCTCACGCGCAAGGGTGAGGCGCTGCTGCCGCTGATCGAGGACATGCGGCGCTACGGCCGCGAGTGGCTGAAGCGGGACGAGCGCGAGCCGGCCGCGGCCGCCGCTGCCGCCGTTTAGCCGGCCCGGATCGCAGGAACGCAGACGCGCGCGGCGAATCGCCCGCGTATGCGAAATCGCGAACTTCACAACGCCCTCCGCGACTTCGCGCTCGACGCGGCGGCCCTGCTTGAGGAGGACCTGCGAGCGGGGGCGGAGGTCGAGTTCGAGGTGGACGAGCAGCCCGCCGGCTCGAAAACCGTCCTCTACCGCTACACGCCGCTCACCGGCAAGTTCATCGACGAGCGCTGGGAATCGCTGCGGGCGCTTCCGTCATGCGCCGAGGCGGCGCGCGCGCTCGGCAACGGCGCAGCTCTCTACCTGCGGCTCCAGGGCGTCCCGGGCGTGGACGCGGAGCCCGCTCTGCGCGAGCTGCTGGGACGGGTGTACGAAGACGCCACGCGCTTCGACTTCCCGGAGGAGCGCTTCGAGAAGCTGTACGCCGAGGTGGAGCACACCCTCTACGAGGACAGCGTGGCCGCGACCGTGCTGGCCTCACTCCCGGGCCTCGAGCTGGAGCACGGGCAGGTGGATCTGGGCGACGGCCTGTCGCTCATCAGCGGCGAGGCGATCGATGCTCCGCCCGAAGCGGTCTGGTCCGACCCCCGCGAACGGTCGGGCGGGCCGCACGTGCTCGTCGTGCTCGAGCGCGACATCCGCAACGACGTGCCCCTGCCCGTCACCGAGGCGCGCATCCGCTTCCGCCGTCTGCTCACCGCTCTGCGCCTGTTCAAGGCGGGCGCAGTGGCCCTCGGCCCGCTCGCGTGGGCGCGTGCCGACCACGGCGCCTGGCAGCCCGCCCAGCTCGGCTCGGCCGGGCATCTGAGAGGCGAGCCGTGGCTCCTCACCGCGGCCGAGGAGCCTGAGCTGCGGGACCTGATCGAAGTGCTCGCCCACAACCGCGCGGCCGGTGCGGTGGCCTGGGCGCTCGCGCGCTTTGAGATGGGATGCGACCGCGGGCTCGACACCGAGGCGCTGTCCGACTACCTGCTCGCGCTGCGGGCGCTCCTCGACGGGTCCGACGACACCGGGCGTGCGAGCCTCGGGCTGCGGCTGGCGGCGCTCTGCGCCGAGGAGTCCGACAGGCGCGCGCTGCAGCGGCGGATCGAGCTGGCGTTCACGCTCGAGCGCTTCGTGATCGGCGGCGGCAGCGGCGAGGCGTACATGGACACGATCGGCTCCGACTCGCCGCGCGAGCTCGTGCTCGAGGTGGAGGAGCAGCTACGCGCCCTGCTGCGCGACGTGCTTTCGGGCTTCCTGGACGCGGACCTGAAGAGCGCGGCGGATGACATCCTGCTGCGCAGCGCGGAGCCGTTTGAGATTGAGGCAAGGGACAATCGCCGCTTCGCGGCGCGGTCAGAGGTCATAGGTCAGAGGATTTGCAGCCTGCGGAGCCGATCTCCGTCAAGCAGTATTGGCCTGAGGCGCCATCGACTGCTGTTGCTGAGCCTGAGGCGGCTCCTCCTCCGCCTGCTTCGGTGGAGCCGGAGGAGGATCTTGATGATGGGGTTACGCCGTCGGCCGACTGGGGCTTTGACGACGACCCGGATTCCTATTCCGCACCCGTATGACCTAGGCCGCGGCTGAGTGCTTGTGCCGGTACATGCGCTGGTCCGCGAGGCTCAGCGCACGCTGTGGGTTGAGCGTTTCTCGCGGCATGAGCGCGAAGCCGAAGGAGCAGTCGATCGCGACGCCCGCGCCCCTCTCGGAAAGTGCCGCGGCGGCTTCGGCGGCTAGCTGCTCGGCGTCGCCCTCAGGTATCGAGGCGAGGACGCAGAACTCGTCGCCGCCCATCCGGTATGCGCGGCCGCGGCGTTCCACCGCGTCTGCGAGGCGTCCGCCGAGGAGGTGGAGCACCGCATCGCCGGCGGGATGGCCGAAGCTGTCGTTGTACTGCTTGAAGCCGTCGAGATCGAAGAGCGCGACCATGATCTGCTCGCCGGGCGCAGCGGGCTGCGCTTCCTCGAGATCGCCAATCAGGGCGCGACGGTTCCCCAATCCCGTGAGCGCATCCGTCAGCGCCTCCTCCTGACTCTCGGCGAGCAGCCTGCGATTCTCAACCGCCAGTTCCTCGGCCATTCGGCGGGCCCGCAGCGCACGTCCGTAGAACCACGCGAACGCGAAGAAGAGGAGGAGGATCACGCCGGCCGAGCCCAGGCGCGACTTCCTGAGCGCCCGCACTGAACCCGCCCGGTCGCGCTTCGCCGCCCTCTGAAGCTCCGTGTCGGCGACGTACGCCTGGCGCGCGGCGGTGTCCGATGCCTTGTTGGCCACATCGCTCCGCCCCTTCGAGACCGCGTGCAGGATCTGCCACAGCGCCGCCATCGTCCGGTTGAGCGGCGCGTCGATCCGCGCGCGCTCCGGCAGCCCCCGATGGCGGCTCAGCTCGGCCAGCGTCTGCTCGATCTCCTGCTGGTCTCCCTGGAGCTCGCCCTTCACCGAATCCAGGCTGTCGCCCTCACCCGGCGCGGCGCCCCATGGCACCTGCTGGATCTGCGCCAGGTCCAGTCGCAGGCCGCTCAGCTTGAGCTGGGAGTCGCGCGCCTTCGTAGCCTGATCCTGCAGGTGACCGATTGCCAGAATGGCTCCGGCGGCCATCGCGAACATGCAGGCGAGTACGAGCGCCGATCTCAAGGCATGCCGTTTGCGTCGATGACTGCGTATCACCCCCCGGTGATCGACTCTGAGCCCCGATCTTTGACGAGAAACACCGTGTTAAAGCGCCATATGAAGGCAGTAGCGAGCACCGTCCTGATCGCCGCAGTCCTCGCTGGCTGTGGAGGAGGCTCGACGAAGACCACGGCGAGCGCGCCGCCAGCAACCGCCCCTCCGACCTCCGACCTCCGACCTCCGACCTCGTCGTCCCCGACGGCGACGACGAACACCCCGCCAAAACACCACCGCAAGAAGCCCCAGCCG
>DATEPK010000021.1:0-5919 GCA_035273245.1 Thermoleophilaceae bacterium | reverse complement strand
GCTCGTGCTGCGCCACGTCGCGCGGCAGGATGCGGAACGAGGCGGTGAGCGCGGCGATTCCGATGGGGACGTTGATGAAGAAGATCCAGCGCCAGGAGAACGACTCCACGAGCCAGCCGCCCAGGATGGGACCCACGATTGGGCCGAGCAGCATGGGCACGCCGATGATCGCCATCACGCGGCCCACGCGCTGCGGCCCGGCCGCCCGCGTGAGGATCGTCATGCCGGCCGGCATGATCATGCCGCCGCCGAGGCCCTGCAGCACGCGGAAGAAGATGAGCGAGGTGGCGGACCAGGCGAGCCCCGACAGCATCGAGCCGGCCAGGAACAGGGCGATCGAGAGCATGTAGAGCCGCTTGGTGCCGAAGCGGTCGGCCGCCCAGCCGGTGAGCGGGATGACCGTGGCGAGCGCGAGCGTGTAGCCGGTGGCGACCCACTGGATCGTCGAGAGCTGCGTGTGGAAGTCGCGCGCGAGTGTGTTGATCGCGACGTTGACGACCGTCACGTCGAGGATCGACATGATCGCGCCGAGCACGACGCAGGAGGCGACGAGCAGCACGCCGCGGTCGAGGCCGCTATCGGCGGTGGGGGAGGAAGTCATGCGGTACCGGGGGACGGGGGCGAGTTCGCGACCCCAGCGTAACGCGTGGCTATCTCGGCGCGCGATGAAGGCTTAGCTCGTCTGGCGCACGCCGGCCTCGTGCTCGATTCCGTCGAGCTGCCCGTCCCAAGGGCCGCTGACAGATACCTCGCCGCGGGCGCGGCGGAAGGTTGGCAGGACCGGCCGCCGCTGCTGCCCCTCGAGCTCGAACGCGAGGACGCCGTAGGCGGCGAGCCCGCACACCACGAGGCCCACGATCCCGGACACGTCCTGCCACGTGCTGTTCGCTGACAGCTCGTAGATCCCCGCCAGCGCGAACCGCAGCGCAGCCAGGAGGAACACGGCGCCGCCCAGGAGCTTCGCCATGGAAGTGGCGCAGGCGGACAGCGCGAGCAGGCCGCCCGCCGATAGCAGCAGCAGTCCGAGCGCACCGCTCGTGGACCCGGGCGAGGTGATGTGGATGAGACCGATGGCGAGCCAGGTTGTGGAGAGCACGCCGACGCACGCGCCGGTCGCGCCGTCGCGCGCGAGGTAGGAAAAGACGCACGCAACGAGCTGGAGCACGAAGGGCACGGCCAGCATCACGAGTCCCACCTGCACGGCCTGCGTCTTTGCGATCCAGCCGAGGTCGAGGCCGCTCTGGACGAGCGACGCGATTGCCAGGCCTGACAGGCCCAGCGTCAGGGGCGAGCCGATCGGCCGCAGGAAGATCGTCGACGGTGGCCGCTCGGGCATGCCCGGCGGTTACCCCGCTGTGCCCGCGTTGAATCTCTCGTTCGTCACGTGAAACCCTTGAGCGCGTGCTGCTGGCCATCCCGTTCGGCCTGGCCATCGGCCTCGTGGTCGGCGGGGTGGGTGGTGGGGGCGCAATCCTGGCGCTTCCCGTGCTCGTCTACGTGCTTGGCGAGCCGGTGAGCCCCGCGTCCACCTCCTCGCTGATCGTGGTGGCGCTTGCGGCCGCCGTGGGCGCGGGCTCACTGGCGCGGCATGGCCACGTCTGCTGGCGTCTCGCGCTGACGTTCTCGCTGCCCGCCGCGGCGGGCTCGTACGCGGGAACGGTCGCCAACCGCGCCGTCAGCGGTCAGGTGCTGATACTCACGTTCGTGCCGATCATGCTGCTGGCGGCGGGTGCCACCTGGCAGCGCACGGCGGGCGCGAAGGCGGACGAGCTGCACCCGTGCCCGCCAGTGGGGGCCGGGCCGATCGTGCTGTCGGGAGTGGCAGTGGGGGTTCTCACCGGCTTCTTCGGCGTTGGCGGCGGCTTCATGATCGTCCCGGTGCTCACGCTCTGGTTCGGAGTGGGATTCCGGCGCGCGGTGGCCACGTCGCTCGTGATCATCACGCTCACCGGAGGAGCGGCACTCGGCATCCACCTGGCGAAGGGCGCCACCCTCGACGTGCCGATCACAGTCGCGCTCGCGGGATCGACGGCGATCGGCGCGGTGTGCGGAACCCTCGTGGCGCAGCGGCTGCCGCAGGGGGTGCTCGGACGTGGCTTCGCGCTGATGGTCGCCGCGGTTGCGGTGTTCCTGCTCGTGGACACGCTCGCGTTCGGCGGCCCGCCCGGTCACTGAGGCGCCGGGACGCGCGCTGTCGGCGCGATGACCGCGCGCTTTTCGCCCGGTCGGCGCCGGGGCAACGCCCACCCATGCGATGCGCGCGGCTCCTTCGCCTCGCCCTTCCCGCGTTGGCGACGGGAATCGTCCTCACGCTGGCGGCGTGCGGCGGCGGTGGCAACTCTCCTGGGGCCCGCGCGGCATCGCCATCCGCCGGGGTGCCGCTCCAGAAGCAGATCGTCGACGTGGTCGGCTCGGTGGACCCGCGCGTGGTGCAGATCGAGACCTCGCGCGGACTCGGCTCCGGCGTGGTCTTCGACGGCAAGGGCGACATCGTTACGAACGCCCACGTCGTGGGATCGTCGACGAGCTTCAGGATCACGAGCGCGGACGGCAAGCGCTTCGCCGGCACGCTTGTCGGCGTCTACCGCCCGGACGACCTGGCTGTGGTGCGCGCCCAGGGCAGCGACCTCAAGCCGGCCACCTTCGGCAAGTCGTCGGCGCTCAAAGTCGGCGACCTGGTGCTCGCGATCGGAAATCCGCTGGGGCTGCGAAGCAGTGTGACCAACGGCATCGTGAGCGCGCTCGGACGCACGGTCTCGGAGCCGAACGGCTCGGTTCTCCCAAATGTCATCCAGACGAGCGCCGCCATCAATCCGGGCAACAGCGGCGGCGCCCTCGTGGACCTCCAGGGCGAGGTGGTGGGAATTCCGACGCTCGCGGCCACCGACCCCGAGCTCGGCGGCAGTGCCGCGCCCGGCATCGGCTTCGCCATTCCGAGTGACGTGGTGCGCGACATCGCCGGCCAAATCGTGAAACACGGGCGCGTGGTGAACTCGCATCGAGCGTTCCTCGGCGTGTCGCTCGGGGGGAGCGCGCAGGTCCGCGGTGCGGTGGTGGCTGCGGTGCAGGGCGGCGGACCCGCCGCGAAAGCGGGCATCCGGCCCGGCGACCTGATCGTGGCGGTCGCGGGTCATCCCGTGGGGTCGCCCAATGACGTGGCGTCGATTCTCTCGACGCTCCGGCCGGGCCAGACCATTGGGGTGAAGGTCGCGCGGCCGGGTGGTGCCACCAAGACCGTGCAGGTCACGCTCGGTCAATTCCCCGCGGGGCACTGAACACACTCGCGTTCCTGAGTCACACGGACCTCGAGCACTGGCTCACGGACTACGGCTACGTGGCCGTGTCCGCCCTCGTGGCGATCGAAAGCATCGGCGTGCCCGTGCCGGGCGAGTCGATGTTGATCGTGGCCGCGGTGTACGCCGGGACGACGCACCGCCTGTCGATCGCCGCCGTGGTGGCGGCCGCGGCGGCGGGCGCGATAGTGGGCGACAACGTGGGGTACGCGGTGGGCCGGCTCGGCGGATGGCAGCTCCTGCGCCGCTACGGGCACTACGTGCGCATCGGCGAGAGCAAGCTCAAGCTCGGCCGCTACCTGTTCATGCGGCACGGCGGCAAGGTGGTGTTCTTCGGACGCTTCGTCGGCATCCTGCGCACCTACTCCGCGGCACTTGCCGGCGCGAACCACATGAGGCTCAGGCGCTTCATGGCCTTCAACGCGGCCGGCGGGATCATCTGGGCGGCCATCTACGGCCTCGGCTACTACTACGCCGCCGACCTCTTCACGAGCGTGGGCGCGGCGGCGGGCGCCGCGCTGATCGCGATAGCCGTTGCCGTGGCGGTGGGCATGTTCCTCTTCATACGCACACGGGTGGCGGACTGGGAGGAGCGGGCCGAGCGCGCCTTCCCCGGCCCCCTGGCGCCGCCGAGGACGAGGCGATAGCCGTCGCCGGATCCGAGCTAAGAGCGCGCCGCGCTGAGACCAAGCAGAATGCGCGCGATGAGGCTCGCGCGCGCGAACGTCAACGGGGTGCCGAAGGTGCTCATGGAGGCCGATGGCGGCGCGGCGTTTGCGACTGTGGACGGCACCGAGTTCTCGGATCTGCCCGAGCTGCTCGAGGCGGCCGGCGGAGAGGCGTTCCGCATCGGCCCAGGCGACTCGGTGGCGGTTGAGGACGCCCAGCTCCTGCCGGTTGTCGGGCAGCCGCGGAAGATCATCTGCATCGGCCGCAACTACGGCGCGCATGCGGCAGAGCGCGGGGCCGAGGTGCCCGCGCATCCGATGCTCTTCCCGAAGTGGGCGACGTCGTTGACCGGCCCTTACGGCGACGTTCCGCTCCCGCCGGAGTCGAGCGAGGCGGACTGGGAGAGCGAGCTCGCGTTCGTGTTCGGCCGCCGCGCGCGTCGCGTGCGCGCCGAGGACGCCGGCGCAGTGGTGTTCGGATACACAGCGGCGAACGACGTGACGATGCGCGACTTCCAGCGCCACACCCAGCAGTTCACCGCCGGCAAGGCATGGGACCGGTCGACCCCGCTCGGCCCGAGCCTGGTGAGCGCGGACGAGTGCGGCGGGGTGGCGCCGGACCTCGCGATCCAGGGGCGGCTCAACGGCGAGCTGGTGCAGGACGCGCGCACGAGCGACTTCATATTCGGCGTGCCCGAGCTCGTGGCCTACATCACCACGGTGATGACGATGGAACCGGGCGACGTGGTGCTTACGGGTACTCCGGCGGGTGTCGGCTCCGCGCTCGATCCGCCGCGTTTCCTCTCGAACGGAGACGTGTTCGAGGTGGAGATTGAGCGGGTGGGGGCGCTCCGGAACGTCTTTCGCGCCGAGTCGCTGTAGCTTTCGCGCCCGCGATGCGCGCGCTGCAGATCGAAGAGCTCGCCGGACCCGACGCCGTGAAGGTGGTCGACGCACCCGAGCCGCCGCCAACGCACTTCTCCACGCCGGGCCAGGGCGTGCTCATCGACGTGAAGGCGGCGGCGGTGTCTTTCCCCGACGTGCTGCAGTCTCGCGGCCTCTACCAGTTCAAGCCGGAGCTCCCGTTCGTGCCGGGCGCGGAGGTGTCCGGCGTGGTGGTCGAGAGCTCCGACGCGTCGTTCTCCCCAGGTGACCGCGTGGCGGCGATGACGCTTCTCGGCGCGATGGCGGAGCGAGTGGCCGCGCCCGTGGCGATGACCTTCCGGCTGCCCGACGAGCTCGACTTCGCCGAGGGCGCCGGCCTTGTCCTCAATTACCACACCGCGCTGTTCGCTCTGAAGTATCGGGGCCGGCTTGCGGAGGGCGAGTGGGTGCTCGTTCACGGCGCCGCGGGCGGCGTCGGCACGGCGAGCCTCCAGGTGTCGAAGGCGCTGGGGGCGAAGACGATCGCCGTCGTGTCGACCGATGAGAAGGAGCGCGTGGCCTCCGAGGCGGGCGCCGACCACGTCGTGCGCTCGGACGCGGATTGGAAGTCCGAGGCAAAGGAGATCTCCGGCGGAGGCGTGGACGTCGTGCTCGACCCCGTGGGAGGCGACCGCTTCACCGACAGCCTGCGCTCACTCCGCGAGGGCGGCCGCGCGGTGGTGGTGGGCTTCACCGGCGGCTCAATTCCCGAGGTCAAGGTGAACAGGCTCTTGCTGAACAACCTCGAGGTGGTGGGCGCCGGCTGGGGCGCTTACGTCCTCAGCAAGCCCGACTTCACGCGCATGCTGGCCGACGAGCTCGAGGAGATGATCCGCGCCGGGCACGTCCGGCCGATCGTCGGCAGCCGCTTCCCGCTCGAGCAGGCGGGCGAAGCCATGCGCCTCATCGAGGAGCGCGGCGCGCTCGGCAAGGTCGTGCTGGACGTCGCCGAGTAGCCCCCCGCTCCGCGCCCTACCGACTCAGGAAAAAATGTTGCTCCCGGGGCAACGCGATTGACCACGTGTCACAAGCGT
>DATEPK010000020.1:0-4850 GCA_035273245.1 Thermoleophilaceae bacterium | reverse complement strand
CTTAGGGGTCGTGGCGTGTCACGCCGGCAACCATCTCTCCGAGCGCCGCGGCCGTTGCCTTGCTGCTCATTCGCAGGTCGCGCCGCAGGAGCTTCCACATGTAGACGTCTGTGATGGCGATGAGCTGGGCGCGCAGGCGCTGCCGCGCGGCGCCACGGCGCCGCGACAGCTGCAGCTCGAACGTGCGGGCGACCCAGTCGTAGTGCAGTTCGCGCCCGCGCTGCGCGATGCGCTGAAACGCCGGCGCGCGGTGCTCTTGGGCGAGCAGGCGCATGATCGCGTCGCCGTAGCGGTCGTAATCGGCGACGGCACGACGAACCGCCGCCGCGGCGTCGCCCGGGGGCACGTGGTTGCGCTGGCTGTCGATCGCGTCGTCGGCGGCGTCCGCCACGGCATCGAGCAGCGCCTCCTTAGTGCCGAAACGGCGCAGGACCGTCCGCACGGTCACCCCCGCGCGTGCGGCGACATCCTCCAGCGAGACCTGCTCGAGATCCCTCTCTGTGTAGAGGGCGAGCGCGGCCTCGATGACCCGCTCGTGCGTACGTGCCGCGCTCTCGGCGCGCGCGACCATCCGATACGGGCGCGCGCCTTGGGAGCTTGGAGGATCGGCCGTAGAGTTCATGTCACCACACCGTGACATGAATTACTACGAATGTCAAAGCTCAGCTCCTCGCCGGGGGGTGCGGTGCCCGACGGCCTTCGGTTCGCGATGCCGGCAGGTGGAACGGGCAAAGGACCGAACCGGCGTCCGACAATTGGCCGGGGCGGAAGCGGTGGCGCCGGACGGGCTTCTGGCCTCTCCGGTGATTCGGCGTCGGTGAAGAGGTCAGCCGCGCTGCCGCGCTTTGGTGGTGCCGCAAACCCTCCGTCCGGCGGGGCGTGCCGTCCGGGGGGCGTCACCGCCCCGGCCTGTCTCACGATACGCCTAAGCGCTGACCTTTGTCGCAGACCTGACGCCCGGGATTCGCCGGTGGTCGGTGCGCGTGTAGGGCTAGGGCGCGGATTCGGCCTCGAAGCCACCCATGTCGGTGCGCTGTTCGCCGAGGAGGAAGAACTCCACGGCGACGTCGGCCTCGAGGTTGGTCTCGCTGAGGAAGGCTCTCACCACGCGGCCGGTGGCCTGCTCGACGATGCTCTTGAACTCATCGGCCATCGCCTGTTGGAAGCGGCGGCGGATCTGTTGGATCGTCTCGGTCTCGCCGCGGTCGATGAGGGTTCGCTCGGCCTTGGTGAAGGTCTCCTCGAGGACGACGACGACGATGTCCTCGCTGATGTATGTCTTGGCCTTGGTGGGACCTTTGCCGTAGTACTCGCTGTTGAGGCGCACGATGCCCGTCGCGATCTCCGCGCGTGCATCGCCGGTTGACTTGTCGTCCCGACGGTTCATCGATTCCCCGGGGGGATGCTAGTGGGGAGGTAGCGGGGCATCAAGTCGGCGCCGCGTCCCCAGGCCCCGTGCCGGCGGAGACCGGCCCGGCGCTTGAGTCCGCCGCGCCGCGGCATGAACGCTACCTCCGCCGCGCTGCGGGAAGCTTGACTGGGCCCCGTCTCGGGTAGGCTCTAGCAAGCAGCCGACGCCTTTCATTGCGCACGCCCCGGCTCTCGCAGCACGTTGGGCGTCGCTGGGAACTGGCCGGAGACTTCTATGCGGGACGCGTGAGCGGACCGCAGGAAGGGCCGATCGAATGCCCTATTACCGCTGTCCTGAGTGCTCCTTCACGGTGCAGAGCACCGCTGGGCGTTTCACCGCAAGAACCTGTCCGAGGTGCTCGCTACCGCTCGAGGGCAGCGATCGGATATACGCGCCTCAGCGCCCGCCCGCCACGCTCAGCCGGCACTTCGCGGCGGAGCCGCTGGCCGCTACTGCGGCGAGGCGCGCGCTCGAGAGCCTGCTGTCGGAGTTCGATCCAGCCGAGTTCCAGGTGGCGGCGCTGCTGACGACCGAGCTGATCGCCAACAGCGTCGAGCACGCCGGCACCGGCCCAGGCGGCAGTGTGCGCCTCGAGGCCGCGCTTTCGGACGAGCGCCTGCGCATCGAGGTCGGCGACGAGGGACCGGGCTTCGCCCCCGCACCGAGAGCGCCGGACGCACCACTCGACTCGCACTGGGGCCTGCACCTTGTCGAGGAGCTCGCCGACCGTTGGGGGGTCGCGGCGGGGCCCGAGGCCAAGGTCTGGTTTGAGCTCGACAGGACGCCTTCAGCAGAGGCCACCGCGGCGTACACGACGGGCCCCGAGCTCGCGGTGGGATGACCTAGAAAGCTAGGAATCAGGGCGCGCGCGGTCCTCCGGGGTGGCGCTCATGCCGGCCATCCGTCCCGACGGACCTCGGAGTTGGCGGATGCGCCCGCGGGCGAGGGCGCGAGCACAAAGGTCTCAACCGCCAGATCGGGGTCGATGTGATTGGTGCTCATGAACGCTGTGACGGTGCGGCCGCTCAGCCTCTCGATCTCGGCGATCGCCTTCACGCGCATCAGCCGCTGGAACGTGCTGCGCTCCTCGAGAACGAGTCGTTCCTCGCCCGCCTCTACGAGCTTGCGCTCGCTCTTGGTGAGAGTGTCCGCGAGCAGGCAGACGATCAGGTCGCCGGCAATCGTGGTACGGGCGTGGGTCGGCCCGCGTCCGGTGTACTCGTGGAGCAGTTGCACGATCGCGTTCGAGATGGCGGCCGCCCGGGGTCCCGCTTCCATTTGGTCGGGGCTGGTCATGCCAGCCTCCTCTCGTGGCCTCCTCAAAGAATGAGCGCCCGGGAGGATCGAAGGACACAAAATGAACCCAGCGGGGCGGGTACTGCTACCAGCAAGTGTAGGGGCAAAAACTCAACCGTCGTGGAGCGCGGCTCGAATCACTGGCGCGGGGCGACCAGTCGCAGGTGCAGTTCCGCGGAGGCGCGTTGCTTTCTGCGCGGCACGAATGACCACGCGTACAGCCACAGCGCGGCCTTCTCGTCCGCGCTGAGCCCGGAGCGCTCGATCACCTCGAAATCGACGTCGTCAATCGAGGCGCCGAGGCGCATCCGCCTGCGGATCTCGCTAAGGATCGAGCCGCTCATTGGGGGCTCGCTCCCGAGAAGCCGCCGCGGAAGGGCGTCGCCGGTTCGGGACGGGACCGCGTCCCGCCGAGCGACTCGGCCGGCGGGATCGAGGGATGGAGATGGTTGTTGTGCCCCAGCGGCGCGTCGCAGGCCGGGCAGCGGCTTTCCCTGGCGGCGCTGTAGGCACGAAGTGCGCACGCTGGGCAGAGGTAGTAGGGCATGAGGTCCGGCTCCTTCCTCGCGTCCCGTCTGCCGGCCACTTGAGGGGTCCGATCTCCGGCCCGCGATGAAGTCAGATTCCGGCTCTTGCCGACGGGGTTGGCTCAGCGGCAGGCTGGCCGTTGGTCAGGCCCCGGGGAAGGTCGGCGACCAACCCACAGCCTACGCCTGATCGACCCCGAACGCGACGTCGAACGATGCAGTTCAGGAAACCGCCGCGATGACACCCAACAGCCCGAATGCTGCTGCCGTCATCCGACTGGTGTTGGCGGTTGAGTCGACCGTCTAAGAGCGTCAGTGCCCATGCCGCGATCGGCCGCGGTGCTCACTTGCAGGGCTACCGGCGCGGCGAGGCGAGCCGACGATGGTCCTCTCCATACGGATCCGGCGGATGCGCATCAGCCGACGGGCGGCGCTGGCGTGAGGCCGTGCCGGCGCATGACCTCCGCGATCCTGGCTGGGTCTGCCGGGCCGTCAGTGCTCGCCGCGATCACGTCGTGGATCTCACGGAAATAGGCCGGCGTCATGACGCCAGGGGTGGAGATCGCGAGGAACGTGGCGTCCTCGGTGCCGTTGTTCTCGAATCCATGTACCGAGCCGCGGCGGATACAGAGGGCCTCCCCGGAAGTGAGCTCCGCCTTGCGGTCGTCAACCGTCCACGTCGTCGTGCCTTTGAGTCCGTAGATCGTTTCCTCGAAGGCGTCATGACTGTGTGGAGCGGGCATCCTGCTGTCGGCCGGAACGAAGCACTCGAACACGCTCGCGCTTCCATTCGAGTCGGCGGCCTCGACCAGGAAGCGCACGCCAAGCGCGCCCACCTGAATCGTCTCTGTCGCTGCTGGCGTCATCACGCCTCCAGTTCAATGGTCTTGAGGGCGTCAGCTTCTGTCGCAAAGTTGCGCCACCAGATGCACGGTCCGTCGGGCCAGCGGATCGACTGCGACCATGTCTCGACGGTGGGCGTCGCGCTGGCGACGCCATGTGCTCGCCCACTGATCTGTCCGAGCGTCATGTCCCCGTGGCCTTCCACTGCGGCCATTTCAGCCGCATGGCCGCGCCGAGCCGCGGCTCGATCACGGCCTGATCGTCCATCAGCGGCGAGCACCGCACCGAGGTCGGCCCGATTGAAGCTCTCATACATGTGCAGGACCAGATCCACATTGTCACGCGACATCCTTGACCCAGTATCGCGTGAACCCTTGGCCACTGCTTTCTTGGCTTACCGCCGTTCCGCCCCCATCGGCGCCGCGCTCCGGCGAGTCTGCGCCGCGGGGTGGTTTTGGCGCCAGGCTTCGTCACGACCAGATCCGCGCAGCGCGGGGCGAGGATGTACCCGCGCGACGGTGCTGACCCTCAGATTCCCAATCGGGGCGGGCCTGCCCGCGCCGATTTGCCGTGCAGGCGCGTCCAGATGCCGCGCAAATCGGGGCGGGCGGATTCGAACCGCCGACCTCCTGCTCCCAAAGCAGGCGCGCTAACCAGGCTGCGCTACGCCCCGTTTACCCCCGAACGGCGAGTTTCTCAAGTCTAGGCGCGGGTGAGTCGATTAGTGGATAAGGAATGCCGCTCCGTCCTCGGCACACCTTCGCGGCCGCCAC
>DATEPK010000019.1:0-2929 GCA_035273245.1 Thermoleophilaceae bacterium | reverse complement strand
GCGAGAAGCTCGAGCGGCTCCCGATCGGCTGGTGGCACGTGTGGCGCGCGGCGGAGAAGCTCGGCGCGGGCCCGAAGTACCCGGTGATCTTCGAGTGCGTCGGCGTGCCCGGGGTGATCGAGAGCATCATCGACAGCGCGCCGCTGCTGTCACGCGTCGTGGTGGTCGGAGTCTGCGTCGGAACCGACCACTTCAAGCCGGCAATGGCGATCAACAAGGAGATCGACCTGCGCTTCGTGCTCGGCTACTCGCCGCTCGAGTTTCGCGACACGCTGCACATGCTGGCCGAGGGTGAGGTGGACCCGCGGCCGATGATGACCGGCGAGGTCGGTCTGGAGGGGGTCGAGGGCGCGTTCGCCGCGCTGGCGGATCCGGAGCAGCACGCCAAGGTGCTGATCGCTCCGCAGTCGGAAGTGCTTGGCGCCTAGTTCCCGTTCTGCGAGATCGCCCGCCAGACGTTCTCGCCGTTCACCGGCATCTGGAGGTTCTTCACCCCGAACGGCTTCAGCGCGTCGATCGCCGCGTTGTGAACCGCCGGTGTCGCGCCGATAGTCCCTGACTCGCCGATGCCCTTTGCGCCGAGCGGATTCAGCGGGGTGGGCGTGACCATCTCCACGCGCTCGATCGACGGCAGCTCGGCCGCCGACGGGAACGCATAGCCCACGAAGCTGCCCGTCACCGGGTTGCCGTCCTCGCTGTACATCACCTCTTCGTAGAGCGCCTGCGCGATGCCGGTGGCCACGCCGCCGTGCACCTGGCCGTCGGCCACGATGGGGTTGATCACGGTGCCGGCGTCGTCCACTGCCACGTGGCGCAGGATCTGCACGGCGCCCGTCTCGGTGTCCACCTCAACCACCGCGAGGTGCGCGCCGAACGGGAAGCTCGGAGCGTCGGCCTTGAAGTCCGTCTCCACGCTCAGCTCCTGGAGCCGCCCGTCGTTGTCGAGGCGCGCGGCCAGTTCTCCCCACGAGAGCCCGGACTGCGGGGCGCCCGCAACGTGGAAGCGGCCCTGCTGGGCGTCGAGCACGATGTCGTCGGGACTCGCCTCGATCAGGTCCGCCACCAGGCGCCGCGCCTTCTCGAGCAGCTCCTCGGACGCCTGGCCCGCCGCCGCGCCGCCGATCTGCGTGGACTTCGAGCCGTACGTGCCGGTGCCGCGCGCCACCTCGTCGGTGTCGCCCTTGATCACGGAGACCTTCTCCACCGGCATCCCGAGGCGCTCGGCCACGATCATCGCGAACGTGGTCTCGTGACCCTGGCCGTGCGAGAACGAGCCGGTGCGCAGCACCGCCTCGCCGTCCTTCGTGATCCGCACGGCGCCGAACTCGGACTCGCCGAGTCCGTTCGTGATCTCCACGTACACGCTCAGGCCGATGCCGAGCTGCTTGGAGTCGCCGTTGTCGCGGCGGCGCTTCTGCTCCGCGCGCAACTCGTCGTAGCCGGCGGCCTCCATCACCTTGTCGAGCGCGCCCTCGTAGTCGCCGATGTCGTAGGTGGCGCCCGAGGCGGTGGTGAACGGGAACTCGTCCGGCTGGATGAAGTTCACGCGCCGGACCTCCGCCGGGTCCATGCCCAGCTCGTCGGCCCACATGTCCATCGCGCGCTCCACCGCCTGCGTGGCCTCCGGCCGGCCGGCGCCGCGGAAGGCGCCGATCGTCGTCGTGTTGGTGGTCACGGTGGTCACGTCCACCCCGATCTTCGGGATCTTGTAGACGCCACTCGCCATCATGCCCGTGAGATTGGGCAGGAAGGAGCCGAGGCCGGGGTAGGCGCCCGCGTCCGACAGGATGCTCATGCGGAACGCGTCGACCTTGCCGTCGCGGCTGCCGCCGATCTTGAAGTCGATCACCATGCCGCGGCCGTGGTCGAGCGCGACCATGTTCTCGCTGCGTGACTCCACCCAGCGGATCGTGCGCCCGGTCTTGCGGGCGATCCAGCAGAGCAGGATGTCCTCCACCTTCAGGCCCTTCGCGCCGAAGCCGCCTCCCACGTCGGGACCGACCACGCGCACGTTCTGTGGCTCCATGCCCAGGTTGGCCGCGATGCCTTCGCGGTCCTGATGCGGAGTCTGGGTCGAGAGCCAAGCGGTGAGCTTGCCGTCCGGGTCCACGCTGGCGGCCGCCGCGCGCGGCTCGAGGGCGCTCGAGGCCATCCGCTGGCTCACGAGCGTTCCTTCCACCACTGCCTCGCAGCCGCCGAACAGCTCCTCGTCTGACTGCTCCGGCGGGCGCTTGGCGGCCACGTTCGTGCCGAGGTCGGGGAAGAGCACCACCTCGTCCTTCACGGCCTCGCGCGGATCGGTCACCGCCGGCAGCGGCTCGTAATCCACGAACACCATCTCTGCCGCGTCCTCGCCCGCCGCCTTCGTGTCGGTGAGGATGCACGCCACGATGTCGCCGGCGAAGCGCACGGTGTCCTTCGCCACGAAGGGCCGGTACATCCGCTCGTCGATGCCCATGAACGGCGGCAGGGGTTGGGTGCCCAGCTCGACGTCGTCCGCCGTGAACACCTGGGTGTTCGGCAGGGCGCGCGCCTGCGACACGTCGATGCTGTTTATGCGCGCGTGCGCGATGGGCGAGCGCACGTACGTCAGATAGAGCGCGTCGTCGAACGGCATGTTGTCGACGTAGCGACCTTCACCTTTGAGGAAGCGCGGATCCTCCTTGCGACGGACCCGCTGTCCGATCACGTTGGCCATGGCGCGGCAGTCTGCCACGCGGCGCGCCGCGACGGCAAGCCGGGCGCTTCTAGACGGCGCTCACGGTTTGCGTTTCCTGCACGGATTTCATGAGCGTACGGCCACGTCCACCCTCAGGCGATCGCTCTCCATCGCCGGGCGCCGAATCGCGATGCCGTTGCGTCCGAGCTCGAGGAGCACGTTCCACGCGGGCCACGTGAAGTCACGCCGCTCCCAGGTCGGAGGTTCCCA